>DATJDF010000654.1:0-7935 GCA_035497555.1 Arachidicoccus sp.
CACCTCCACCGCGGCAAGCCCAAAACAGATCAATATCATCTGCTGCCGTACTGTGGACACCGATATGCCTTAACTCGCCATTGGGGGTTATGATTTTCAGGCTTAACAGATTATCTATGCTCATCCCGTAGGATCTGGAAACAAAACTATAACCGCCGCCAAGCATGAAGCCGGGTGGAGCAACCGTGGGGCAACCGCCGCCGACTGGAACAAGACCGGTTCCGGTCGTCTGCATAAATTTATATACATCATACCATATCACACCCATTTCTGCGGTGACGCTTTCATTTTTGGGGTTGAAGGTAATCTTATTAAGGTTTTTCATCGCCATTACCACACCACCTTCATTCATACAATACCCGGCAGCGCTATGCCCGCCACCTTTAACAGAAAATGGGAGGTTGTGTTCGACAGCGAATTTCAACCCTAATCTTACATCTTCCGTAACTGCCGGAAAAATGATCAGGCGAGGTCTGAACTGAATCCTGCCGTTATCTATTTGTATGGCTGCTTCATAATCGCCGTCACCCGGTTGCAATACATAACCACTTAATTCACGAATTAATTTGCTGATTGCTGTTGAGATCATAATTAGATATTTGTTATTATGCTTGTTAACTGATTGTATAATTATCTTGTAAGGGAGTATACTGTTGATTGATATTTTAAATAAGAATCAAAAATATAGGTATGCTCGATCATCCCTTTAGTGGCTGGGAAAAATGCATCATGATCAGGGCTAAGCAGGTAATCCTCATAGGCTTTTTTACTATCATAGATAATATCGACGCCTACATCAAAATTCCGCACAGAAACGTTTCTTTTAATATCCGTAAGCCCGCCAGTCGAAAATTGTCGGATCCCCGGGTGTGCAGAAAGATATTTTACGCAGATTGCCGTAAATTTCTCAATATTGCCAGTCGATTTATCCACCAGCGAAAAATAAATGCTGTGGAATAAATTTTGTGGAAAATTGCCGTCCGCACCAATGGATTGAGCAGCTGATGAATTCCCGCCGAATATCAGATTTGTGAGATAGGTATCCATAACGCGCCTTGTTGTACTGGGCGTCCACCGGTCTACATCAGCTACAAACTGGTTGTGACTGGTGTCATTTGCATTATAGAGATTAAAGGCGGCTTCATCTTTAAAAATCTGATGCATCGCTATATCATAGGCCAGGTCGTCTTCGGGCCGTTCTATATCTACAGCCCTTGCGCCAATCCAAAAACTGATCAGCCCCGGAGAATTGGACAGGTATTCAAGTGCTTCTGCCATATAAGCCGAACTGACATCCGGAGTATTATTTGAACCCAGATTAAAATAGGTACTATGCATCAGCATAGCTGCTTCTGTTTTCATATTTTCTAATTTATTGATCAATCTAATTATCTGCTAAGATGGCTGCATAAGCATTGTCGCCACAGAAATATGGGGCCATTTTATGGGCGTAACCGGATTTTCAGGTGGTGCACCGAAAACCGGGAAGTCAAGGATAACGGTTTGGGTGTATTGCAATTGCAGGAAGGTACTCCCATCTTCATTTTGTACTGTCTCAATCCAGAAAATCGCAGATATCGTGCTGGCATTTGCATTGACATTTATAAATGGGATATTTGTTATACCTCCTACCTGGTCGGATGCAGGTACATTACTCACACCATCAATCGGATTTGCATCCAGCAGAATCACAACTGTTTTAATGATATTTTGACCTTTAATGGCATTTGATAAGAGGATATTCGGGTTCATAACCACTTCTTGTGGTATTCCCTGAGGGGCTACGGCGTCTTTTAACAATTTAAGATAATTTTCGCTGGTATCATTCACACGTTTGCCGTCCACTATTGTAAATGGCGTCGGATCCGCTATGCCGATTTGCGGCCCGCCGTTGACAACGAAGGATTTTCCCTGTACCAAGATCGAGTCACCATGAGGAATGGAGCCGAGGCGGGCGATAGTCGGCCCTTCCAATGGATCTTTAGAGGCAACAAGGTTGAGGAATAAGCCTGTTTCCAAATGAATTCCGTTATTACCTACGGGCAGGTTTACATCCGATACCTGTTGTAGATAGTGCATCCCTAAATAGCTGATATCTTCCTGTGCGTTTCCACGATTGATAATATCACCGGCGATTGAACTGAATACCCATGTTTCCGAAGTTGCATTGAGTATTACCCTGAATTTATCTGTCGGCGGCGGTCCGGGTTTGGCCTGGTTCATATTTGGAACCTCGATCAGATTGAAACCCGGCCCCACCCATCTTCCGGGTAAATTTGCAATATCACCGAGTGTAGGTTCTGGTGGCAGTTCGGTTAATGCCTCAGATTTCGCCGATAATTTATTAATTTTCGCTTCAATTTTGCTTAAACCGCTAATATTTAATAGATCTAATGGATTTTCAGTGGACATTTTTTTAATTTTTTAAATGAGTTAAAAATTTTAAATGATGATTGGATTGTATCAGCAATAGATTTTTGATTAAGGAGACTGTGTCATTGCATCGTTTCCTTCTGCCGTATGTGACTTTGTAAGAAAAAATCATGGAGGCGGGTGAAGTCAGGCAAAATGTCACTGATTTTTTGAGTCATTAATAATTTTACACTCGCCACTGAAACTTAAGGTTCCAGTAGCAATTAGAGGATGCATTTTGCTGCGTTTAGGAGGTTTGGAAATATTTTCCTTCTAAAGACTTTGGCCAATCATACCTGATTTTGCATCATACAAAACCGGTCGGCCTTTTAGCCTTTCACATATTCAAAACTTGGGCCTGCCATAAAGCCATCTCCAATAGGAATATTCATCAATTCCACAGCCTTATATCTTAAGTCATACATTAACATTATTCCGTCTTTAAGTGCTGCCGGATTGCCATTACAGGCTTCGTTAATATTGTCTAATAAGGCTGAATATGTTTTATTGAAATTATAGGTTTTCTCATACAAGGGGCTGTCTTTTTTATAATCCTCCATCTTCGGATTGGGCTTCATTTTGCAAACGGCTTCCCAATCCACCTCAAATTTTTTCCCGGTGGGCAGGCCTTTGTTTGGACTTAAACGGTGCGCTGAATCTGTTGGCGCGTAATACCGTTCATAATGAATCTCTTTGAATCTGAAATAATGCGCAAATTCCTCTACAGTGGACCCGAATAAAAGATAACGCGGATCCCCTGGCTTATAAGGCTCAGAGAATATAGAACCAAGTGTCCCTTCTCCCTGGCCAACTATTTCCTCTATTACATTCTTTGCTTCGTCAAGATTGGACACCGTTATTATCTTACCTCCGGCACCGTAATAGTGTTCCGATGGCACCTGCTTTTTGGGATCTCCGGTAAAAATAGTCCCGCCTTTTTTCTGAGCCAATTCCTCCAGCTCAACAAGGTTTTTTGTCAAATCTTCGTAAAATGCGCCAATCGAGGGGTAGGCTTTTGCATCCTTACCAAATTCTGCCGGGAGCGCATATCCACCTTCCGGGTGTTCAATTTTCCAAAAAGTTTTTATGGATGCTTTAGAAAAATAAGTAAGATTGACCACCAGGGTAGGGTCCACGTTGCCGGGTAAACGTGTCGGGTAATCGGGGATAAATTTACCACCTGTACCTGTTTCTTTATTACCGATAACCGGTTTGCCGTTGACTGCATTTAGTAGGTTTGCAACCATAACCATGTGGAGCATTTCTTCCAGAACGACACTTTTTATGATCTCCGTAGCGGTTAAATTCGTTCCGGGTTTTATAGAATATAGTGCACATAGGTAGGGTGGAATTGTTGAATGCTCCAGCTCGAGTGCGGTTTGTAACTGGCTTTTCAGTTCTGCTAATTTCTTATCAAAGACTACACTGGAAGGGCCTTTCGCGCTTTTAAGGCTACTGACGGCCATAACCGCTTCTTCTTTGATTTCAGGTATCGCGTTCTCTGGTATCAGTTTTTGACGCTTCGGATCATGGGGCTGCTTAAATGGAGTGTTCATATAATTATTTTTCTAACTGTTTAAGAATTGCTTCTGCTGCTTTAAAGGTCAACGCTGTCATTGTAAGTGTTGGGTTAGAGGTGCCTAGCGTTGGCATATTGCCGCAGCCAACCAGGTAGAGATTGTCATGATCCCAGGTCTTGCAATCCTTATTGACAACGGAGTCTTTTTTTGACTTTCCCATCCTATGGGTACCAACAATGTGGCCTGCTCCCCAAAAATTGTAACCTTGCCCTTCGTATCCTACATAGTCTTGTGCCATTGTTGGGCTATAAGTTGTAAAATCCTGTATCCCGGCTGCTTCAAATAGTTGGTCATTAATTTCTTTTGCAGCCTTAAATGCTTTCTTCATGTAATCAGATGCGTCATAATGTATCACCGGGCGATAATTGCCGATCGCGTCCCGGTAATTCGGATCGATGGTGACCCGGTTGCTTGGCTCAGGAGCCTGTTCACATTCATAGTGCAATAGCAATTGCTTCGGAAGCGAATCAGCAAGCAGATCGCGTAATTCTTTTCCAAATATGTTTTTTGCTAAGGCTGTGGCAAGATCTGACCCAGGAGAAAATACAGGCCAGGCCCAGCCCCAATTATCTATCGGGCAGATCCATGCCGCATGTTCCTTTCGGAAGTCTCCATCACGAAAGGAAGACATATTTGTAGTAGACCCGGGTCCGCGATATGGATAACCTTTTTCCGGCAGTAAACCCCAAGTAAGCAAGCACAGGTGATCCATTAAATTACGTCCGACCTGGTCGCTTGAGTTAGCGGCATTGGATGCCAGTAAAATTTTTGCGTTTTCAATTGCACTGGCTGCCAGTACATATATTTTGCCTTTTGCTATATCGGTGTCGTAGACAAGTGAATCCGCGGTACGATACGTTTTGTATTCCACGCCCGTTATCTCCCCGCTTTTTTCATCGTATATAACCCTTGAGGCGACCGACTGTGTTTTGATGGTTGTTTTTGATCTGTCAGATTTGAAAAGTGTTTTGAGGGCGTTGTATTTGGCCTGTACTGGGCATATGGGCACACAGCTTGCATTTCCTTCACAACGTTGGCCAGTATTGGGGTCCCAGGTGGCCCCAACCGGTAGATACTCATATTTTTCACCTTTGGGGATGTCTATTACTGCATTTAATACTGTACTCCAGCACTTATCCGTTTGTAGCAGTAGTTTTTTCTTTTTGGCATCCCATATAACATCGCGGTAGGGATACTTTTTATTGGGGGTGGAGTTTCTTCCCTGTGGCGTAATTGAAAAACCAATTCTAGTATCCTTACCATTTACCTTTACCGGTTTATTGTTATTTACCCCTTTTACCAATCCGGTGACCACGCCATCAATATAACTGGTCGGGATGTTCTCCATCGGAAAAACATAATCTTTTCCGTAATTTTTATTTTTAAGTGCGATCTGCTGTTTCTCTGTGGTGGCTTCTGGCCATTTTATAGCATTCACATCGCCTGACACACCTATTTCGAGCTCGGCCATCTCGTAGTAAGGCATCAAATCTTCATAGCTGATGGGCCAGTCGACGCCTACACCATAGAGGCTCTTCATCCTGAAATCATTGGGCAGCATCCGCGGTGTGGAACCCAGCCAGTGTAATGTCGTGCCCCCTGGCCCACGCAGGCAATCACTAGCGAAAGGCAAGGGACCAGCCTGAACAAGATAACCCACTGTACTTGGGCTATTGGTCGCAGTGATGGGCTCCATGTCTATAACATTTATGGAAGGTGCGTCTTTTATATTTGGATAAGGCGAATTCGGGACTTTTATTTGGGCTTTATAAAACGTATTCAGGTAATCTACGTAATTGTGGTAATTGCCATTGCGGTCTAAATTCATCCCTGCTGTTAACCCGGCTTCGAGTAGCAATACAGTTTTGCCGGCCTGCGTCAGCGTTTTGGCTATAACGGCGCCGGATATGCCAGATCCGACTATAACTACATCATAAGTCTTATTCTGAATCATTGCTTAATTATTTTGGATTAATAGTTACACTTTCTTAGGAGCCATGCTCCATGAAGCAAAGCCGGGCTGTTTAGCTCCAGGGGGGTGTGCGTCAGCAACTCCCCATATCATGCCCTGTACATAAGATTGTGGGCTTATAATTTCATTTATCCAGCTGCCCATATACCACATAGTAATGATATTTTGGGCCAGGCCGTCGTATAAAGAGTCTGGAATGAGATTATTCAGTATCTCATTTTTAAGCCCATCTTTATTATCCTTGTTTTTTGTCAGAATTTTTGCGGACTCTGTCAAAAATGCTTCCACTACCCCTAGGTTATTTTTGTTCGTCATGACATTGTAGTAGGTTTCCAGCATACCAGTGCCCAACAATTCCATTTTGCTAAAGCCCGTTAAGCAAACTGAAATTTCCAGGAATACATTTGTTCCTTTTTTACTTGATTCCATATGCTTAGTTTAGATTAAAAAAATGTTTGTAAATGTTATTTTCACACGATCTTACTAAAAAGCGATTTTTAAAGTTCAGGAGCTAGGAATACATGCGGTGGCAGTAGCGTTAACTCAATAAACTACCTCGTCGAACCACTTATCAGTGCGATTCGTCGATCTTAGTCCGGGTTATAGAGTACATTTTATTATACAAGAAAAGCGCGCGCAAATTAGGTTACCGACAATCACCAACAGTCAATCTCAAATCAATCTAGGTTGAACGATATATATATATTTGATTTCATCAAAAAAAAGAGATGCTCAATCCTGCTCAATACGCTTAACTGCAATAAAATTAAATAAATATTTTTAATTAAATAGATTTTTTTTATTTTTTTCGGTGGCCTGGAACTCTGGCAGAATTTTCAAAGGCTATATTGATCATCGACCCAATGCTCCTTGTATTGTAAATACTAAGCATCTGGGTTGAGGCAAAAGGGAAGATTGCAAGTATTACAAAATAATTACTAATTGCCTTTGCCTACTGTTCATACTTTTTATTGTCGAGTTGATATTTAAACTTTCTTACTCTGTTGATTTTTTATGAGTGGATTGGCGTGCTTGATTATAGCCATCGTTATAATATCGGGAAATTACTCTGCCGGGATTTCGGCACGCTTTAGTTTCGATAGTTTATGCTTTGCGCCGTCCATTTTTACGATCTTCGGGGTAAACCTCCCTATTGTGTCTACCAATGTTTTCTGGGATTTCATCACAGTGTTGATGTCTTTGTATGCAAAGGGTGATTCGTCTGGACCTCCGCCAAAAAGAAGGACACCAAATTTTTGGAGTTCATCTTTAAATTGCTTGTCCGTAACAGATTCTTTAGCTCTTATACGACTCATCTTTCTTCCTGCTCCATGGGATGCAGAGTAGAGAGAAGATTCAACACCTTTTCCTTTTACAATATAACCATCTGCAGTCATGGAACCGGGAATAATGCCCAGTACATTTTTACCTGCAGGTGTCGCTCCTTTCCGATGAACAATGACTTCTTTGCCAGCAAACATCTCTTTCCAGGCAAAGTTGTGATGATTCTCGACCATTTTTATCGGTAGGCGACCAAGTTGGTTAGCAATTTTTTGGTGTATTACCTGATGGTAGGCAGAAGCGTAATTCCCTGCGAGATTCATAGCCAACCAATATTCCATCCCTGCTTCTTCGTCAAGCGATAGCCACGCAAGATTCTTTGCTTCCTGAGGCAAATGCCTTTTGGTGATGGCTATCCCGGTGTAATAATTGGCGATATTCGCTCCTAATCCCCGACTACCTGAGTGCGTCATAAAACCAATATAGCTACCCGCATCCAGGCTTAAAGCCGCGTCTTTTTCAGTAATTTCAATAATACCAAATTCCGCAAAATGGTTGCCTGATCCGGACGAGCCTAATTGTTTTCTCGCTTTCCCGTGTAATGTTCTAAGTAACTGAATCTGGTAAAACAGCTCATTTTCCATTATTTCGTGTTCATAGGCTTCATTAAAATGAGTGCCACTTCCAAAT
>DATJDF010000655.1:0-6468 GCA_035497555.1 Arachidicoccus sp.
AAACAACGTTATCAATTTGTGTTAGCCTATTTTGAACAACATGCTCCTGATGCACAAACAGAATTAATTTATGACAACCCCTTCCAATTACTGGTAGCCGTCATATTATCTGCCCAATGTACCGACAAGCGGGTCAATCTTACAACGCCGGCCATATTTCATAAATATCCAACGCCGCAGAAACTGGCTACTGCCAGTTTTGACAGCTTGTTTCCACTCATTCGAAGTATTTCCTACCCTAATAATAAAACCAGGCATCTTATTGGTATGGCGCAGATGCTAGTCGCTGATTTTAACAGCACTGTACCTATGACGGTGGCAGAGCTTATCCGCTTACCGGGTGTTGGCCGTAAAACAGCCAATGTCATTACCTCAGTCATTGATGAACAGCCTAATATGGCTGTAGACACCCATGTATTCCGGGTGTCAAGCCGCATTGGGCTGACCCTGAAAGCCACCACTCCCTTAGCTGCAGAAAAACAATTAATTCAGTATATCCCCAAAGACAGTATTCATAAGGCTCACCACTGGCTTATCCTTCATGGCCGGTATGTATGTGTGGCCCGCAAACCTAAATGTGAAATTTGCGGATTAAAACCTGCCTGCAAATACTATCAGGCCCATCCCATGTTAGATCCGCAGGCCCATAAGAAGTCAAAATGACTCCACAAAAACGGTCATTTGGGACGAAAGGCAACATTAAAGATAATCATGTACATTTGGAACTTAATTTTCAGGTATGAAAGCAGTTGTATTGAAGGGCATCAATGTTCCGCTCGTCGTTGAAGAGGTGCCTCAACCAGAAATTGGTCCGGAAGAAGCCCTGGTTCAAATCAAAGCAGCCTCGCTGAATAAAAGGGATTGGTGGATCCAGCAGGGGAAATATGCCGGACTCAAATTTCCCATAATTCTGGGCTCAGATGGTAGCGGCATTGTGACTGCTGTCGGTGCATCACTTCCAGACGCCTGGATTGGCCAGGAAGTGCTGCTTTATCCCGCAGAAAATTGGGGAAACAGTGAACAATATCAATCCAAAGAATTTAAAATATTGGGAATGCCGGAAAATGGCTGTTTTGCCAGCTATGTCCGTGTCAATGGCGATATGCTGTTCCCCAAGCCCGCACACCTTAGTTTTGAAGAGGCAGCGGCCTTGCCTGTGGCTGGTCTCACTGCCTACCGGGCTCTTTTTATCCGAGGTCAGTGGGCACCAGGCGATAAAGTCCTGATCTCTGGAGTTGGTGGTGGTGCCGGCGCCTTTGCTTTGCAACTGGCGATTGCCGCAGGTGCAGAGGTATGGGTGACCTCGGGCTCCAATGAGAAAATCAGTCAGGCAGTCACTTTAGGTGCGCGGGGGGGTGTCAATTACAAGGAGGCGGATTGGGCTGAAATCTTGAAGGGAAAAGCCGGCGCGTTTGAAGTGATTATAGACAGTGCACTAGGCGAAGGATTTGCCGAACTCATTGGTCTATGCACGGAGGGTGCACGCGTGGTTTTCTTCGGTGGGACAGCGGGTAATATCCCTCCGCTAAATGGCCGGCCTATATTTTGGAAACAGATAAACATTCTTGGGACCACACTTGGATCACCAAGGGATTTCGAAAAAATGCTAAGCTTTATTAAAGAAAAACAGGTATTTCCCGTCATCGACGGGGTTTTCTCAATGGATGAGGCAGAAAAGGCCATCAAATCCATGAATGCCGGCACTTCTAAATTTGGGAAAACCATTTTAAAGATAGATTCATAATTAGGCATAGAAAATTGATTATTCATAGTTACCTTTGCCCTTCAAAGTTTTAAAAATATCCATGCTACAACGGTTTTTTAAACGCAGAAATAACGGTTCACAGGCAGAAATGGCCTTCATTGACCATTTAGAAGCATTAAGATGGCATATCTTACGTTCTCTGGTCGTCATTATGGTACTCGCTGTACTGATTTTTTATTTTCATGGATGGTTTTTCGCTAATATTATTGCGGGACCTATAAACCCGGATTTTATCAGTTATCGCCTGTTCTGCCAGTTGGCAGATCTTATCCATGTTAAAAGCCTTTGCATGGAAGCCGTGCATGTAGATATGCAGTCTACAACATTCGGCGGTCAGTTTCTGGGTACTTTCACCATTGCTTTTGTTGGGGGCTTCATTGTTGCCTTTCCTTATATCTTTTGGGAATTCTGGCGCTTTATTAAACCAGCACTCAAAGACAATGAATTAAAGAATACCGGTTCTGCAATATTCTGGGTGTCTTTGTTTTTCTTTATGGGTGCCTCATTTGGTTACTTTGTATTAGGACCCTTTACCTTCAATTTCCTGGCCGGGTTCCAGATCAGTGATTTACCCATGATGACCACCCGACCTACACTCAATGACTACCTGAATAACTTAAGCAATATTGTATTGGGTTGCGGGCTCGCGTTTGAACTGCCCGTTATGGCTTATGTTTTGACGCGAATAGGGTTAATCACCCCGAAATTTCTGAAAGAAAAACGCCGGTATGCTATTGTGATCATTCTGGTCCTGGCAGCCTTTATTACGCCGAGTCCTGACTGGATCAGCCAGACGATTGTTTTTATCCCCTTAATGTTACTTTATGAAATCGGTGTACTGGTTTCAAAAAGAGCCGCCCGCGAACTAGCGGCAAAGGATAAAGAGGAATGGAGTTAATCCGGTAAGCTCTGGTAATAGATATTAAGTTTTCAAAGATAATGTCGAAGCGCGGTTAACTGCTGAGTATCAGCAGTTAACCGCGCTTCGATGCTTTCGATATCCTTGTTCCTTTAAAGAGTCTAGTATTAAATCCAGTAACCAATACCCGGTGAGCGCAATCTCTTATTCAGACTGGCACTATATCTGTCTCAGGGTCATTGGGTCGTTTAGTCTTGTAACAGGCAAATCATCGGGGCTTTTTTGAAGCAGGGCCGTAATAGATTCCTCAAGGACCGGATGAACAAATTCAGGTGCGATTTCTACAAGTGGGTAAAGC
Source organism: Arachidicoccus sp. (assembly GCA_035497555.1). Classification (GTDB taxonomy): domain Bacteria; phylum Bacteroidota; class Bacteroidia; order Chitinophagales; family Chitinophagaceae; genus Arachidicoccus. The sequence continues at coordinate 2,983 of DATJDF010000655.1, forward strand.
GTAAAATTGCGGGTATGCAGCAAAGGATGGGGCACTTGTAATGCCGGTTCATCAATAATATCCCTGTTGAAAAATAATAAATCTATATCAATCGCTCTGGGTCCGTTTTTAATTTTGCGTATCCGGCCCAGCTTTTGTTCAATCTCCAGCATAAGCCTTAGACAAGCATTAGCAGACAATCCGGTTTCCACCAGTAGTACCTGATTTACAAAATTAGGTTGATCAGCCAGTCCCCAGGCGGCTGTCTGATACAGCGCCGAGGCTTTGGTTATATGGCCAATTTCTCTTTCTATGGCGGCACGTGCGGCGGCCAGGGTATTTAAAATCTCCCCCATGTTACCGCCTATCAGTAAATATACCTTGTTCATAATATATTTTTTTTTGTCAATACCAATCTAAAACGAATGGCCTAACTTTGGCAGGCATACTATTGAGTATGCTTTTTAGGCTACAAATGTACCTTACCAGGAGCAGGATAGTGCAATATTTTTCCCTGTAACAGGCACGTTGAACTTTTAATCTCCATTTATGAGTAAATTTTTCAAGCTGTTCTTCGCAATGCTACTGGCACTGGTTGTAATAAGCGTGATTGGCTTTTTTCTACTGCTGGGTGCAGTTTCTCTGGTGACCAGCAAAAGTAAACCGGCAGTCGGTGATAAAGCGATACTCGTGCTGGATTTGTCCAAGCAGTACCAGGATTTTGAAAACCCAAGTTTGACCATCAGCCTGAATCCGAATAAATTAACATCTTCCCCTCCTAACCTGCACGAGGTCCTGAGCATGATCCGTTATGCCGGCACTGATGATGGTATTAAGGCTATATATCTCAAAGCGGGTTCAAATCCCAATGGATTCGCAAGCAGCCAGGAAATCCGCGATGCATTGAAAACTTTTCAATTATCGGGCAAACAGGTCATCGCCTTTTCACCGACGATGACGCAAAAATCTTATTATATTGCCTCAGTGGCCGACAGAGTCTATGTGAGCCCGGTGGGTGGCGTAGAATGGTCAGGACTGGTAACACAAATGATGTTTTTTAAGGGATTGTTGGATAAACTGGAGATTCAACCTGAAATTTTCTATGCAGGTAAATTTAAAAGCGCGACCGAACCATTCCGAACAGACCATATGAGTGACGCTAACCGGCTGCAAGTCAATATGTGGCTGGGAGAAATATACGGCCAGATCTTACAAGGGGTGGCAGAAAATAGAAAAACAGACACAGCTACCTTACATCTTTTGGCAAATGAAGGCCGCATAAGAACAGCTAATGATGCCTTACAGAATAAATTGGTGGATGGGCTTATCTATCCAGATCAGGTGGATGACGAACTTCACAGGCTAACGAAGACGGAGCCGTCCGATCCGCTTAATCTCATAAGTATTGATAAATACAACCAAGCGGCAGATTATAAAGATTACTCGGGGACGGACCGGATCGCACTGCTTGTTGCGCAGGGAGACATATCCGAGGGCCAGGGACACGAGGGCATTAAAAGCGATGAATACGTGACGATGCTACGCAAAATCCGTAAAGATTCCTCTATAAAAGCCGTTGTACTACGGATTAACTCACCGGGTGGCAGTGCACTGGCAAGTGACCTGATCTGGCGGGAAATTACCCTGACTAAAAAAGTAAAGCCTGTTATTATCAGCATGGGTGACCTGGCCGCTTCCGGCGGTTATTATATTGCCTGTAATGGCAGTTACATATTTGCTGACCCGACAACAATTACCGGATCCATCGGTGTATTTTCAATCTTAGGCAATACTGAAAAATTCTTCAAAAACAAACTGGGCATCACTTTTGACGAAGTGAAAACTGCTGAACATGCAGATTTAGGTTCCATGGCGCGTCCATTGACCCAGGTGGAAAGAAATTGGATGCAAGCGTCGGTAGATAGTATTTACTATACCTTTAAGCAACGTGTAGCAGACGGCCGCCACAAATCGATGGCCTATATTGACAGCATTGCACAAGGCCGGGTCTGGACAGGTGCGCACGCTGTCAAAATTGGACTGGTCGACTCACTAGGCAGTTTACATGATGCAATTCTTTATGCCGCCAGGCAAATACATAGCAAATCTTACCGGATTAGTACTTATCCGGTCAAAAAATCATTGTTGCAACAATTTCTGAAATCTGATAATGAAGAGGAAAATATTGATTTAAAACTAATGTCCAAACAAATGAGCCCGGAAATGCTCAGTGTTTACCAGGAAATTAAGTCGATCCAAGCCTCTATGAATCAGGTACAGACAAAACTTCCTTTCCATTTCACCATTCAGTAAGATCTACACCGATCGCTGTGCTGATGGACTTATATAAGCCAGTGCTCAAAGTTTAGAATAGATTTCACGTCGATCCTTATTACCTTTGCGAGGTTTCAAGCGTTCGACTAATCTTTTCAATGCGTCTATGTCTATAAACAAATACAGTCAGGTAAAAGCAATGCTGGCTATCGCCAGAGGATCCTTCAGGTCTTCTCTGCGCTCCCCTTCAACCGTTATCTTTAGCATTGGTTTCCCCTTGGTATTTATATTGGCTTTTGCTTTTCTAGGTAGTGGTTCCGGCCCCCGGATTGGGGTGGCAATGAATCCACAGGTGGACACCGCCAGTATAGTCTATCAACAGCTAAAAGTAGCGCCTGGAATCAATATTAGAAATGAGACCGGTGAAAAATTAAAGGAAGACTTAGAGAAGGGCCGCATCACCGCCATCCTCGATATCAGGAAAACAGGTAAGGCGACCCCCGCCTATATGATCCATATTAAAACCTCCGCTGCTGTCAATCCACAAAACATTGAGGTATTACTTTCTTATCTCAATGCCCAGACAGATGCACTTAATAAAATTTACTATCCGGGTGCCGCAAGTTTTGCAACAGTAAGCCCGCAGCTGGAAAAAGTACCCGGTCGGGTTTACCGCACCATTGATTTTATATTGCCGGGTCAATTAGGATTTTCCCTGTTGAGTGCGGGCATTTTTGGCGTCGCCTTCCTGTTTTTTAACCTGAGACAGCAATTGGTATTGAAACGCTTTTTTGCCACTCCCATTTCCCGAACATTTATCATCCTTGGTGAAGCACTCAGCCGGATCGTATTCCAATTGCTGGCTGCGATTGTGATTATCCTCATTGGTGTAATCTTTTTCAAATTTACACTGGTACATGGCTGGATTACTTTTCTGGAAATCATGATCTTAAGCTTTATCTCTCTGGTTGTATTTATGGGCTGTGGGTTTATCGTAAGTGGGTTATCCAAATCAGAAAGTACAATTCCACCTTTTGCCAATATTTTTACCCTGCCGCAATTTTTGCTGGCTGGTACTTTTTTCCCGATTGAAAATTTCCCCAAATGGTTGCAACCTTTCTGTAATATTTTACCATTGACCCACTTCAATAATGCCATGCGTGACATTTCCTTTGAAGGCGCCAGTTTGCTCAGTTGCTGGCGTGATATCGGAAATTTATTAATTTGGGGAGT
>DATJDF010000656.1:0-2030 GCA_035497555.1 Arachidicoccus sp.
GCCTTTGGAAGTCCCTTTTACCTGGATGGAGACACCTTGAAGTGGATTGCCTGACTTATCCAGCACACGGCCACTTACGATAATTACCTGTTTTAATGCCTGGTCGGTATGCTCATTAACTACAATATTATGGCCATGCGCCCATGAGACGCCTGGCTGCATAATAAGTGCTGATAATACCATCAGACCGACGCTGTACTTTACTACGTCTTTTGTTTTGTTCGGTAACAAAACAATCTGAGTCTTTTTCATGAATTAAATTAATTTATGATGAAGGTGTTTTAAAAAAGAATTAAAAATTCCTTTAACAAGATGGAGTCAAAGGTAAGAGATAGGTAAAGCAAATACACCGCTGTGACCGCATTTACGCAAACGTTTGATAAAGAAGGCGAGTTCTGATTACAGGTTAAATTAAACTTTTTTAATTGATATCTGTGTTATCTAAACCTATAATTATTAGGCATTTAAAATCATGTAAATTTTGCTATTCTGAAATAATTCACAATCTCTAAATGAACGCAAAAAATACCAAACTAACAGCCATTTGCAGCATTTACAGCTGATGCAAATTTTGAAATTCTATTTAGAATCTTTTGACACCTTGTTAATTGATATCCTCTATATCAGTTTCTCAGTTAATAAAAAAGGGCCGCAATTCATTGGTCAAATAAACGGAATTAATAATTGTTTTTTGTACATTTGATAAAAGATATACGCTATGTCAGATAGACGCACCAAACTTATCGCTAATGCGGGGATTTGCCTTCTGTCCCTGCTGGCCGGCCCGTTTTTAAAAGCCCAAAGGGGGCAGTCGCCACTTACCAACGAAACAACAAAGTCAACCAACACAATTGCTGGTCAAAAGCAGGCTGTTGATCCGATCCTAATTGACTTTGAGGCTGCCAGTAAAAAAGTGTCACCCACCATGTGGGGAATCTTTTTCGAGGATATCAATTTTGCAGCCGACGGGGGCATTTATGCGGAACTGGTTAAAAACAGGTCCTTTGAACTGCCTAGCCCGATGATGGGCTGGCAAGAGCTGCATACAGATAAAGGTTCAAATGTCAACCCGGTTCAGGATTTCAATGGAAAAATACTCATCACAGAACGAGGCACAAAAGAGCTAGATATCCAAAAATGGGGTGGGAATCGCCACTATGCTGCTATCACTGTGGAGAACCTGTTTGGTCTTCAAAACGAAGGGTTCCGTGGGATGGGATTCAAAAAAGGCGCGCCTTACAGGTTTACCGGTCAGTTCCGTACGCAAAATTCATTACTGGTCATGATTAATCTACTGGATTCCACACATAAAATAGTGGGCAGTTCAGGTTGGACTCAACTCCCCCAGCAGCAAAACTGGGGTTTATTTGAAAAAATTATAACACCTACTGCAACGACCGCCAAGGGGGTGCTGGAAATCCAGTTCAAAGGCAAAGGACAGGTTGACGCAGACATGCTGTCTCTGTTCCCGGTGCACACATGGAAAGACAGGCCGGGTGGTCTTCGTGCAGATATCGTACAGCAACTTGCGGATCTCCATCCTGGTTTTATTCGCTTCCCGGGCGGTTGTATTGTCGAGGGCCGGACGCTCGCTAACAGGTATCAATGGAAAAACACAGTTGGACCCGTTGACAAAAGAGTAGGCATTATGAACCGTTGGAATGAGGAGTTCAGGGCGCCGCGTAATGCGCCGGATTATTATCAGTCTTTTGGGTTGGGCTTTTTTGAGTATTTCCAGCTGGCCGAAGACATAGGTGCGCAACCTTTACCCATTTTAAATTGCGGTATGGCCTGCCAGTATAATTCTGGTGAAGTCGCCGCAGACATTGACCCTTATATACAGGATGCACTTGATTTAATAGAATTTGCCAATGGAGATACCCGAACACCTTTTGGGAAGCTAAGAGCGGATATGGGACATCCGGCTCCTTTTAATCTCAGGTTTCTGGGCATTGGTAATGAGCAGTGGGACACACAATACTTTGAAAGATACAAGGAATTTGCTAAAGTGCTCAGTGCAAAACACCCGG
>DATJDF010000657.1:0-16540 GCA_035497555.1 Arachidicoccus sp.
ATATCCGAATGATTAAGCAAAATAAATATCCAATTCACTAAGCCAAAGCATTAGATCTTTGATGGGTAATACAGCCTTTATTCCGAATAGAATTAATCTCAACACCGCATATACATAGCTTTATGGAGAACCATAAACGGAGAAAACAACGGAAGTTTTAAATAATTTTCGACAATATCGGAAAACAAGATCTTTCATAGGACGGCAAGTCCCTCAATTCTAAGAGCAAAGATAACTAAAGAATTACGCACAGGCAAAAAAATAGATAAAAAATTTCAAAAAAAAATCTGAAACTTCCGGAACACTCGAAAAATTGACTAAATGAATTATACAAGCAATAAAATGTACCTATAAAATAAAGACCTTTTGCGTCTGGCAATAATCCTTGTTCCGCCTTAGTCTTTTTCTCCCAGGTAGTACATACTTCTTTCGGGTATATGCTTTTGTCAAGTATCATCTATGTTCCTATACCTTCCCTTTTTTGAATAAAACAGTTTAAAATTCAGAGGCAGGAGTGCCTTTTGATTCGATCCTTGCTCTTTAATTTCTTCATGGATTACTGGGAGCACTTTTTTCAAAACCATTTTATCCAAAATTGAACAAAATAAATAGAAAGTATCAGGTGTTATTGTTACCTAGGCTTCTACTCGAATAATTTAATTTGAAGTTTTAATCTTCTGGATTTTTCATCCGGGTGTCTTTTGATATGGAATAAGAACAAGGCCACAGTAACAATGCTACTGCGGCCCCGATCTTAAAATGCAAAAATTAAATCCTCAAATTTGTAACTGTTTTTATTGCTTCAGTTTAAAGGTAAAACCTATGTAACAAACACCATCGGGTGGGATAGGTTTATCTCGCAGTACACCCAGTGTGATGGAAGTCGCACTCATATCCAGCAGAGTGATATTATGCCAGTTAGATGCCTGGGCGTAGTATACACCGCCATAAAGTAATTCAGCGCCGGTAAGTTTCAGGGAATGCTGCGCAGGATCCAGATTAAACTGGCCTTTGGTCGTTTTTGCGGTTCCCTTATCATCAATATAGGTGCGTGCATAATTCTTCCCGTTGTTTAGGTCAAAGCTCATGCTGCCGTAATCCCGGTTGGGCATGACCCATTCATTGCCGGCATAGTCTGGATGATAGGACCAGTCTTCGGAACTTTTGTTGCGTTTAGGATAATCCAGGCCGTACCATCCAACCGGGCGCGCCATATCGAGTACCCAGGTCTTTCCTGTTGCACCGGCGATATAAGCCCAGTTAGGGTCAGTCAGGAAGGAAAGATCCGTCTGGGTTACATGTACCACTGCTGAATCACCTTCGACATAACCCCCTTTAGAACTTACTCCGTACTGAATGGTGTAGTCGCCAGAGAAGGGGAAAATAACGGTGTCATATACATTAGTAGATGTGCCACTGCCATAATTCCAGAAAGGGATGGCCTGCGCCGTCAGACTTTGCAAATAAACGATATTGTCCTTGTCTGATTTTTGAGAGACTTTAAATTGAAGGGCACTGCTATTTATGGGTGCGGGGAGCACCGCTTCTTTCTGGGACGGATTACAACTGTTGAACAGGAAAAGAAAAATTGTCCCTATAAATACCCATGAAAGGTCCAGACTCTTCCGGGCAATTTGCCCGGAGCATACTGGAAGCTTTTGGTTGTATTGATCTTTTTTCATCATTACTAAATTTTGGATAAAGCTTAAATTAATTAATAGCCTGCGTTTTGTATCAGGGAGCCGTTAGAAAGACCGATCTGAGTTTGCGGGATTTCAAAAAGGCCTCGTGTAGCCTGGTTAAATTGTATATTGAAATCGGCACCACCGACTGTATTGTCAATAGCTGCTTTGGCTTTCGGTATGCCCTGACGCAGTAGGTCCCAATAACGTTGCCCTTCTAGGGCTAATTCCAGTCTGCGTTCTTCCATGATGGTCTGTTCCCCGGTGGCACCTGCAACCAAGGTCACACGTTTGGACTGATCCCCTGCAAAGGCACGGTCGCGCACCTGATTTAGGTATTGCTGTGCTTTTGCCAGATGATCTGCCAGGTTTAATTCTGCCCCCATTAACAGGACATCCGCAAAACGGATCACAACGTAGTTATCAAAGTTGTCAATCTGAAAGTCGCCTCCATTAGCATCCGGTCGGCTGGCTCCTCCAACAGGCGTGTATTTTTTCCAATAGTACCCTGTATACTGTGCCTGGTCTGCCTTGACAAACTTGCTTTCCAAACCTTCTCCGGCAATTGAGATAATGGATGCTTCCCGCCGGGTATCTCCAGCTGAATATTCATTCCAGAGGGCCGGATTGACGGTGCCCATTCCCCAGCCTTTATAATAGGGATCCAATATCTGGTTGCGGATGCCAATCATCACCTGGAAACGGTTGCCGTTTTGCAGATCCCAGCTGCCCAGGCCCTGACTGGAATATTGAATCGCAAATACGGCTTCCTTATTATTCTGACCTGCAAAATTAGCGAGTGATGCCCCGCGCCAGAGATTGGCAAACTTACTAACCAGGCCATAGCCGCTGTTTTCGATCACATCGTCGATTGCGGTGATCGCCTTTGCCTTGGTAAAGCCGTCCGGCAGACTTGCTTTATTATAATAGCCAGTGTAATATAGAAAGGCCCGGCCTAAAAGAGCTTCTGCAGCCCATTTGGTGGCGCGGCCATAATCGGCAGATTTTATACTGCTGTAAGGAACGGCAGTCGGTGTTAGTGCTGTAATCGCCGCCTGCAGATCACTACTGATCAGGGCATAAACACTGTCAGCCGGTGCCTGTGGTATAGCATAATTATCACCTTCAATGGGCGCGGTGAGTAAAGGAACATGCCCAAACATCCGAACCATGTCAAAGTAAAAATAAGCGCGCAGAAATTTCGCTTCACCAATATATTGCTGTTTTAAACCCGTCTCGGTTCCAAAGTCAACTTCCTGCACTTTCTGGAGAAATTGGTTCGCGCGGAAGATGCCTTTATAATACTTGGCCCAGGCATCGGAATTATGGTCATTAAAGGACTGGAACCGGTCCCATTGCATCAGACCATTATCGCCGGTACCGCCGCCGCCGAAACAATCATCGGAGGCTACTTCGCTCGTAAGAATAATATTGCCGTATCCACTTACATCCAGCATACTGTAAACGGAGACCAGCGCCTGGAAGGCGTCATCCGGGGTCTTGTAAAAATCGGATTCTACTTTTTTATTGATTGGCGTTCTCTCCAGGAAGCTCTTAGAGCAGGAGAGCTGTAGTAAAGTAATCAGAGAGAGCGCGATCAGGAATGTCTTTTTCATAATATCTTTTTATTTTCTAATAATGGACTTTTAAAACCGAACATCCAAACCAAACAGGATCGTTCTGGGTTGTGGATAATAACCCAGGTCAATACCAGAGGACCAGTTATTGCCGTCGGCTTCTGTATTGCCATAGCCAACCTCAGGGTCAATCCCATCATATTTGGTTACAGTGAAAAGGTTGGTTCCGGAAATATATACCCGGAATTGTTCGAAGGGTAAGTTGGGGAGTAAACCCTTTTTAAGGTCATATCCGATACTCAGGCTTTTTAACCGGAGAAAGGAGCCCTTTTGAATATATATATCCGAGAAATTCTTTTCGTTTTTGTTGGGTTCATCACCCAGGGTTACACGGGGCTGCGTATTAGAAGTGCCAGGCCCATGCCAACGGTCAAGAATATCTGTGCTGTAGTTATTAAAGGAACGGTCATTTGCACGCGTACCATCTACAATATCATTTCCACTTACACCGGAAACATTCACTATCAGATCAAAACCTTTGTAGTTGGCGGCGATATTGCCTCCATAAGTAAAATCCGGATTTGGATTACCGATCATTGTCTTATCTAATAAATTGATCGAACCGTCACCATTCAGATCAACAAATTTCACATCTCCGGCAACTGCATCAGGCTGGATTAAACCGTTTGCGCCTGTATAAGCCTGAACTTCGGACTGTTCCTGGAATATGCCGGCTGTCTTATAACCCCAGAAATAGCCGATTGGATACCCGTTTTGGATCCTATAGAATTCTTCTGTACTGGAAGACAATAAATTGGTCGCGCCATGTATGATGCCATCGGTATTGGGTATATCAGAGGCCTTGTTTTTATTGAAAGCTATATTACCTCCAACAGTTAGATTAAGATCACCAATACTACCTGTATAATTTAAAGCAATTTCTACGCCGCGGTTCTGAACATTGCCACCGTTAATATATGGAGCTCCTGTGCCAACGATATCCGGGATAGGTGGCTGAACCAGCCAATCTTTACTGGTTTTTGTATACCAGTCAAAGGTTACATTAAAATGTTTGAATAAAGTGGCATCAAAACCAATATCCTTTTGCTCTGAACCTTCCCATTTAAGGTTGGGATTAGGGATATTTGTCGGGGCAGTGCCAACATTTATGCCTGCTGCGTCCTCACCCCCAAAATAATAACCCATGTACTGAGAAGAAACGGTCGCCAGATAAGCGAATGCAGGGATTTGATCATTGCCATTGCGTCCCCAGCCGGCCCTGATTTTCAGGAAGTCTAACCACTGGTTATTTTTTAGAAATGATTCATTGGTTAAAATCCAGCCAGCTGAAAAGGAAGGGAATGTACCCCACCGGTTATTGGGTCCAAAATTGGTGGAACCGTCTCTTCTGACAATGGCAGATAAAAGATACTTGTCGGCGAAGCTGTAATTAATACGGCCCATATAGGAGTTCAACGCATATTCAGATCTGGAACCGAAGGCTTTTTGTGTCCCGTCCTTTCCATTGTCAATGATGGCATGCTCAAAATCGGGGATGGATAGATCCTGTTTACTTCCACTTACCGTAAAACCATTAAATTCCTGCGCACTGGTACCCACCAGCACATTGAGGTGGTGGTCACCAAATGTCCGGTCATAGGTCAGGGTATTATCCCAGTTCCAGGTGAAGTTCCTGTATAGGCCCTGGTTCGCAGTTGTCGTAGTGGAAGTACTGTTGGATCCCAGGTCATAGATCGGGATAAAACTGTTCGTTGAGTAAAATGACAGATCAATGCCAAAGCTGGATCGCAACGTAAAATGCTTAGCGATGACGGCCTCCAGAAAAGTATTGCCCAAAAACCGGTCTGTCACGGTTTTATTCTGGTTAAGTGTTGACATCGCAGCCACAGGGTTGACTTCTTCTGGACTCATGGTTGAAGTCCCGAAACTGCCATCCGGGTTGTATACCGGGAAGATTGGACTGGTATTTAATAGTCCTCTGATTGAGTTACCGTAGATATTACCCGTACCAATACCGCTTTGATTGGAGTGAGTATAAGAGAGATTTTCGCCAAATTTCAAGACATCTTTATAGAGCTTATGCGTTGAGTTGATTCTAAAGCCAAAGCGCTCGTAATAAGATTTCCCTTTCAGGCCAATAATCCCCTGCTGTTTCTGATAGGAAAGAGAGCTGGCATAGGTGGATACATCATTGCCACCGCTAAAGCCAAGATCATAGCTTTCCATGGGTGCGTTTTCATTTGTGGCTGCTTTTTGCCAATTCGTACCCGCTCCCATGGAATCCAGTTGTGCCTGGTTAAAATAGAAGTAAGGTTCTTTCCCTGAATTTACAGCGGCTTCGTTCATGATAATACCATAATCTTTTGCACCCAGTACACTCAAACGTTTGAGCGGGTTCTGGATACCATAATAGGCGTGAAGTGTACTACTTATTTTACCATTTCTTCCTTTTACAGTCGTTATTAAGACGACACCGTTAGCAGCGCGAGTGCCATAGATGGCGGCTGATGCCGCATCTTTTAAGATATCCAGCGAAGCAATATCAGATGGATTCAGATAGGAGATATCAGTAGTAGGCATGCCGTCTACCACATACAGTGGATTGGTGTTGCCATTCGTACCAATGCCCCGGATCCGGATTTTGACTCCGTCACCAGGTTGCCCTGAAGTAGAAGTCACCTGTACACCGGGCGCCTTGCCCTGCAGGTTCTGCAATGTAGAAATACTATGGTTTTCACTGAGGTTATCACCCCCCAGATGAACAGTCGCTCCGGTCAGATCCCTTTTGCGTTGGGTGCCATAACCTACAACAATAACTGCATCAAGGTTCTGGTCTGTTTCTGTCATTCGGATAATGTTGGGTATGCCTTGAACAGCCACTTCAAGCGGTTGATAGCCGATACGGCTAAAAATAAGCACTGCATCAGCCGGTGCGGATAATGCAAAATGGCCGGAGCCGTCAGAAATGGTCCCACTCGTTGCACTGGTGGCAGCTGCTTTTAGCCGGATGGAGACACTGGCGAGTGGCGAGTTGTCTTTTCCCGAAACAACCTGCCCGGTTATCTGCTGCTGTGCATATATTGGTAGGGCTGTGCTAAGACAGAGCAGCAGTAACAGCGCAGCAAACCGCAAAAAAGGTCGCCTGGATTTTTTACCAGGGCCGTTTTTACTTTCTTTGGATTTGATAGGCATAATAAATCAGTTTAAAAATGAAAGGATAAATTAAAAATTAAATGGATTTCATAGGAGTGCAATTATCGAACTGACAGGGTAACTGTAACAGGTTGTCCATTATAGTTGACCTCTTGTACATCACCGGAATCCGTATCGATGCCCACACCGTTTTTGGACTTGTCATTATTATTTTGATGAATCCAGCGCACCATAAAGACCCGGGGTTTAAAATCCGATGAATACTTCCCTTCTACAGCGCTGATGATTAATTTAGCTTTCTGGTCATCATAGCTAAGGTTAATTTTCTGGTAATCACCCTTTTCATAGTCGTTATTGGTTCCCTGGTCATTATAAAGGGTAAACTTGCCATCCTGTCCGCCATAGACAAATAGTGTTATGGTATCCACACCAGCCCCTGGTTGCTTTTGACCCGTAAATTCCTTGACGGGTCCAATGGGGAGTATTGTACCTGCTTTGACGAAAACCGGCATGCGCTGATAAGGTGCATTTGCCTGAATATGCCTGCCGCCCGTATAAGATTTTCCATTATATAAGTCGTACCAATTGGTCGCCGCCGGCAAATAAACCTCTTTTGATCGGGCCTCGTAAGTATAGACCGGGCAAACCAATAATCCAGGGCCAAACATATACTCATCGGTGCTGGCTCTTGCCAGACTATCAGAGGGAAAGTCCATCACCAGGCCGCGCATCAAGGTATAGTTATCAAAGTAAGTGGCTGCACCCAGAGAATAGATATATGGCATTAGCCGGTAGCGCAACTGATCGTAATACAACATAGATTGATAGGCCGGATGACCAGCTGGCGCGATATTGAACATTTCTCTTGCTGGCGCCTGACCGTGTGAGCGGAAGATAGGCGCAAAAGCGCCAAACTGGAACCAGCGAGTCTGAAGTTCCCGCCATTCAGCCAGATCTTTTGTACTTGGATGATGATACCTGTTTTCTACAGCAAAGCCACCGATATCCATACTCCAGTAAGGTATGCCGGCTAAACAAAAACTGATGCCGGTGGCGATCTGATTTTTCATCTCTTTCCAGGTGGATCCGATATCGCCACTCCAGGTCGCTGCGCCGTAGCGCTGTGACCCGGCAAAGGCGGACCGGGTTAGAATAAATACCCGTTTATCAGGGGAAGCTTCTCGCTGGCCGTTATAGAAGGCTGCCTCATTGGCCAGTGCGTAGGCGTTAAAGTTGATCTGAGGGGCACCCGCATAAGTAGGTGTCATCAGACGCATGCGTTTGTCGTTAGTGATATTATCTACAATGTCTGGCTCCGTGGCGTCCAGCCACCAGGCGTCCACGCCTTTGGTGTATATTTTATGATTGACCAGGTCCCAGAAGGCCCTGCCTGCATGAGGATTGAAGGCGTCATAGAAAGTAGAAACATGTCCCATCCAGTCCTGCTGTCCGTCTAATATATTTTTCCGGTAGAGCCAGCCACTGTCCCAGAATTTTTTAAAGGGGGCGGTGCCTTCATAGAACTTAGGCCAGACCGAGATCATAAAATGCAGGTTATAATCGCTGTGGAGACGATCAATCATGGCTTTTGGATCCGGATACCGACTGGTGTCAAACTCCTGGGAGCCCCACTGATCTTCCTTCCAGTAATACCAATCCTGAACAATATTGTCGATGGGTATATGCTTTTCACGGAACTGAGCGGCTGTTTTTAGTATTTCTTCCTGGCTATTATAGTGTTCTTTACTCTGCCAGAAGCCGTACGCCCATTTGGGCATGATGGGCGCCTTGCCGGTAAGATAGCGGTAACCACTGATCAGGCTATCTACATCGCCACCTGTTACAAAGTAGTAATCAATCCCGCTGGCGGCTTCTGATTGGAAACGGATCTGCTCATTTTGATCCAAAGAGCTTGCTTTACTTTTCAGAGAGGCAAAGGAGGCTGTGCCATCCGGTCGCCACTCCACTTTAAGCTTGTATTTTTTACCAGCGACCATTGGAAATCCAAAACGCTTTTCTGCCGGGTTCCAGGACTGACGCCACCAGTCTGTCAACAGCTTACCATCGATCCAGATCTTAATATAGCCACCAAATTTGAGTGCGAACTGCTGAACTCCCGCGTCTTTTGTTTGCAGATAGCCTTCCCAGGTGACCAGAGCGTTGGTATTCATTTTAAATCCTTCCGGCAACTGGGCTGTGTCCTTTGCAAATTCATAACCGATATTTTTTTCGGTCCGTAATACTGGTTTATCTGAATGCCTGCTATCTGTCAGGTAGGTAGCGGTTAAGCCACCTGGCTTCTGATTGCGGTCAAAAAGTTGTAATTGTTCTAAAGATTGAAAGGCTTCAGGATGACCAAACCTGGTAACTGAACTGTTATTCCAAAGCAATCCAAAATGTCCGGAACTGACCAGAAAGGGAACAAAGACATTGGAGTTGTATTGAACCATTTCCAAATCTTTGCCTTTCAGGTTGGTCCAACCGAGTTGATTGCCTCCTAGGCCATAAAGTGCGCTTCCCTGAATGTTATCAAAGGTCTGCTCAATTCTGTAATAATTTGGCAGCCCGATATCAACCGGAGAAAACTTGCGGGAACCACCATTTGTTTCCTGCAGTAAAGTGCCTCCTTTGCTGTCCTTAAATGTCAATCGACCTGTCGCCAGCGTGACTTCCACCTGGAGTTGGTCCGTATGAAGTAAAACGGTGTTTTGATCCTTTGACAATGTCGCTTCATAATTTACGTTCTCTAAGACCCGGTCCTGGATCATTAGTGTATTGGTGTCCGGAAAATTTGCATCCGGTCTGGCACTGACCCGAATTATTTTACCGGTAATGAATTGTAAACGCAAATAAGATGCACTATTTGACCGAGAAGTATTTGATGCCAGTTTTAGTACAATGCCATTTGGGATGGTATTATATGGTAGTTTTTGCTGTGCTTCGGCTGGTAATACCGCACTGCCCACCAGACAGAACAGCAGAACGACAAATTGGAGCTTAAATTGGCTAATGAATGCAAAAAGAATGGATAATGGTTTAGAACGCATGAGCTAATAAATTGTTGAATAAAGAAGATTGTTTTTCATAGGCCGCCAAAACACAAAACCGGAAGCATAAATCGGTGCTGTTATTAGTATTGTGTTAACAATTCAAAGCTAAAGAAAGCAATAACTAACGGTGGGCTCCAGCGTTCGGTTTAGGGGGTGCATTTGTTAAGCACTGGGTATAGGATGTTTCGAAAAAGGGGATAATTTGATAAATAGTAATGCAATGTTTAATATTTCATACGGATCTCCGTCGTTAAATGGTTAAAAAATGCCAATCCATTTAACGAATGGTTGGTGTATTTGCAGAACCCATTGTTTATGGCCTTAACAGTAGCATTGATACCGGGATAAGAGGAATTGTAATATGATGTCGCTTTATGAATTTATAGTTAGTCTGCTGTTTATTCAGATGGATTTTCGACGCCGCAGTGGTGACTAGCCCTTATTGACTTAAAATAATAGCCAAGGGATCTGCAGTAAGGAGGGGTAAATAATAAAATATGGACAAATATGCCGACTTTGACATTTAGGTTATAGGTACCAGTCAACCATTGACATTCAATTAAAAAAAGATACTTGAAGCTGCAGCAGGAAGTAAACTGGTAAGGAACGAAAACGTAAAAAGTTGTGCAATTTACAGCGACACGATAAATTGACAGGCAGCTAACATGAACTACTGAACAAATTCAAAAAAGGAGCTTTGCTGGCTTAATCAGTAGGATCTCTTTTCGACTTTGCATATTCCGAAGGAAGCACGCCGTATTCCTGTTTAAAGTATTTGGTAAAGTATTTTGGATTATTAAAACCGACCTCGTAAGCCGCTTGCGCGACATTCATCCCTTTTTCTAAATACTGCGCGGCTTTTTTAATGCGTAGGGTTCGAATAAATTCAAGCGGGGTTTTCCCGGCTACGGCTACCATCTTTTTATAAAGCGTTACTCGACTTACGAACATTTCCTGGCTTAATTGTTCAACAGAATACTCGCTGTCATCCAAATGGGCTTCAACGGCTGCCTGAGCATCCAATAAAAATTGCTCATTTGCACTTAGGCTTCTATCTGAGCTAGGCTGCAGATTAACTTTACTTGCGCTTTCTTTCTTCCAGTGTTTTACTTCGAGCAGGAGATTCTGGATCCTGGCCAGCAGCATTTCAAAATTGAACGGCTTGGTCATGTAATCATTGGCACCTATTTCAAAACCTTCCAATTGCTGCTGCTCTGAAGCTTTTGCTGTCAACAAAATAATTGGGATAGAAGCCGTACGGGGATCTTTTTTTATTTTCCGACAAAGACTCAGTCCGTCCAGTCCGCCCATCATAATATCACTGACAATCAGATCTGGTTTGTTTTCAAGAAGGCGCTCCCAGCCTTCCAGACCATTACTGGCTTCAATAATATTAAAATGGACCTGCAGGTTATCTTTGAGGTAGAACCGAAAATCTTCATGGTCTTCTACGAGTAAAATTGTTTTTTTCCGGCCGTTTATTTTGGTAGGTGTGGAGGGATGGAGCGAAGGCGTTATCCTGGTTTCCGCGACTAGGACCTGACCTGGCAGCGTTTCCTGTGCAGCGGCGGAAGCCGTCTGACGCTCGATGGGCAACAGTACAGTAAAGCAACTGCCTTTTCCTTCTTCACTTTCAACTTCAATACTGCCGCCATGCAGCCGTACAAATTCATGGGTAATCGACAGACCAATACCACTTCCCGGATTCACCATCTGACCATGTAAATCATGTTGGAAGAACCGGTCAAAAACCTGGTTGATTTTAGCTTTAGGGATACCAATGCCTTCATCGATGACCTGCATTTTTAACCAACTCGCTGGCTGCCCCTGCTCCAGGTCTGCGAATTGTACTACAAGACGGATGGTACCGTGTTCTGGTGTAAATTTAAATGCATTACTGAGCAGGTTAAATAATATCCTTTCCATTTTGCCCGGATCAAATGAAGTCATAAGTGGTGCTTGCAAATTCTGAATGGAAAACCTGATCTCCTTTTTTTCGGCGATATCTGTAAAGGAGGTGGCTGTTTCGTGAATAAAATCAGTCAGATCAGCATAGATTGGATGGAGTTTAATTTCCTGCACTTCGAGTTTTCTAAAGTCCAGTAATTGATTCACCAGGAATAATAACCTTTTCGCATTGCGCTGAACCATATCCAGTTGCTTGTGCAGCTGGATGTCCTGAATTTCTGAAACCATTTTTTCTATAGGCGCGAGAATGAGGCTCAGCGGTGTCCTGAACTCGTGACTGATATTGGTGAAGAAACGGATCTTCATAATATCCATTTCGTGCGTACGGTGCGCATCCTGTTTTTGCTGCTGCAACTGGAACCGCATACCGGCCCTGTATAACAGAATGCTTCTGGCTAAGTATAACAGACCGGCCAGGGCCAGAAAATAAATCAGGTAGGCCCAGCCGGATTTCCAGAAAGGAGGTAGAATACTCAAGTGCATTTCTGTGGAATTTTTGTTCCATACACCGTCCTGGTTGCAACTGCGCACTTCCAGAAGGTAATCACCCGGATCAAGATTCGTATAAGTAGCCCTGTTATCAGCACTTTTTTCTAAAATGATCCACTCATCATTAAAACCTTGTAATCGGTAGGCATACTTTATCCGGGTAGAATGGGCATAGCCGAGTGCCATAAACGAAATAGAAAAGTCACTGGCACCATAGGGAAGCGTAAGGTGATCCGTTGAAGAGACAGCCCGGGCCAAAATGACCCTGCGATCAAATTTTTCTCCAATCGTTACTGGCTTCCCACCTATCTGTAATTCTGTAAATACCACAGGTGGCGTCTGGTTCTGGATACGGATCGAAGCTGGATCAAAGAAATTAAACCCATTGGCGCCCCCAAAAATCAGGTATCCCTCCCTGGTTTTAAAAGCTGATTTCTCGTTGAATTCCCGGCCTTGCAATCCGTCTGATTCATCAAAATGCCTAAAGGCAAAGGGAGAGCGTATACCTGTAGGCGTAACCGGTGGCTCAAATCTGATGAGGCCACTGGGTGTACTCATCCAAAGATTTCCCTGCTGATCTTCCAGGATGGTTAAAATGGTGTTGTCGGGCAGGCCGTCGGCTGTTGTATATCTTCTGATCCGTCCGGTTGCGGGATTATAACAATTGAGCCCTTCTCTGGTTCCAATCCATACCCAACCCCGGCTATCTTCATATATTGCATTAATGTTATCATTGCTGATCGTATTGTGGTCAGTAGCGCTGTAGGACATGTGCCGGATGTCCGATGCATCTTTGTAATTTTTAGGATAAATCTCAATGCCACCTGCTGTTCCTGCCCATAGATCTCCGTTTTTACACTGAGTAAGGACAAGAATATAATTGGTCTCCTGCGGATTGTGCTGGCTGGCAGGATAAGGAATAAAAGCCTGACGAACTTCGTCAAAGCGTTCCAGACCACCGCCTAAAGTGCCAATCCAGATTTGACGCTGCCGATCTTCATAAATATCCCAGACCCGGTCGTCGCTTAGACTGGATAAGTCACCTACCCGGTGACGGTAATGGGTAAAACGACCATTTTGATACAGATCGAGTCCGCCGTAATAGGTTCCGATCCATAAACGGCCTTTGCTATCGTAGCAAAGACCAACAATAACATCGGCACAAAGACTCCCCGGATCTAAAGGGTCGTGCGTGAATCTTTTGAAACTGCCTTTTTGCCGGTCGTAATATATGAGTCCGCCGCCATTGGTGCCAATCCAAAGATTGCCCTTTTCATCTTCTACGAATCGGTTTACATCCTCATAGGGAAGACTTTGGTCCTTGCTGGCTATATTGGGATCATGGCTATATAAGGGAAACCGGTCCATCCCCTCGTTATAGTAGCAGACTCCTTTTTTATAGGTGCCTACCCATATAAGTCCATTGCCATCCTTGTAAAGGCAATATATGCAGTTCTGAGCCAAGGATTTAGTATTTTCCTGGTTATTCATCAGGTACCTGACGGATAAGTCCTTTTTACTGATCAGGTTGATGCCGCCATGATCCGTTCCTACCCAAATATTACCCTGATCATCCTGTGTAATAGCGTTAATTATGTTGTTATTCAGAAGGTTATTGCCGATCTGCCCACTGCGGTTGGCTGCAATTACCTTTAATTGCCTGGCCCCTTGTGCAAGATAATAGAGGTCACCCGGCAGTCCGGCTGTATAAATCCAAAGGCCCCGGCCACGGTCCAGAAACAAACGGTAGTGTATGTCTCCCGTTTGCCCAGTTTGTTTTGGAACCTGTTGCCCATTCAAGGTACCCGTACCGCTGTTCCAATACTTACCGGCAGCATTGTAATAAGACAGCGCTCCATTTTTTGAAATAGCCCAGATATTACCTAGGGAGTCCGCCACAGCGTCTGCAAGGGGGACTGTTTTTGATGTCTGAGCGGGCGTCTGGGCTGTTGTTGATGGGAACCAAAGGATTTTCGGTAGTAGGCCAGCAATGGCGGGTAAATTGTATATGGCAATACCAAGGCCTGGATAAACAAATAGGAACTGTCTTTGAGTTACTTTCTGAATAGAACTGACATTTCCCTGCGGTAACCCCAGATGATGAAGATAATCCTGATTCCGGTGATTGAATTTAAGGGTCAATGGGTCAAAAATATCATCAGCGGCTCTTGACTGGATCCAAAGCTTTCCTCCTGGTAAATTAAAGATGGCAGTGATATAATTGTCTGCAAGGCTACCGCTGTCAGCATTAGAATGTCGGAAGTTGATAAAATTATGACCATCATAACGACTGAGCCCTGAAGGCGTTCCAAACCAAAGAAATCCCTTACTGTCTTTGACAACACAATTAACCTGGTTGTGTATAAGGCCATCATTTATGTCCAGGTGGGTAAATTGTAATTGCCGCTGCACAGCAAGTCCTTGAAGACAAATTAGGGATAGAAACAAGGAGAGTATATGCTTTTTGTGCAAAACAGGCATGGACCGGTAATTATAAATGGTAAGTGTTAAAATTACTGGATTTTTCCTACTTTCTGGCAGGCTAGATTTTTGCCAATGTAACTGTGGATAGTATAGGAAGCTAAAAACGGGTAATTTTAATTTACCTTCGCCTGAACTAAGCAGTTTTATATGTCTGAAAAGAATTTTATTGATTATATCCGGATCTTTTGTCACAGTGGAAAAGGTGGCCGGGGCATTACGCATTTTATGCGTACAAAGTATAATGCCCAGGCAGGACCGGATGGTGGTGATGGTGGCCGGGGCGGGCATATAATACTTAGAGGCAATAAGCAGTTGTGGACCTTGCTTCACCTACGTTATTTTAAAAATGTGGTGGCGGAAGATGGTGAAAATGGGATGAAAAGTAACTGTACAGGCCGGTTTGGGAAGGATATAATAATTGAAGTTCCGCTGGGTACTGTTGCCCGGGATGAAGAGACTGGAAATATTGAAGCTGAAATTCTGGAAGATGGTCAGGAGCTCATCTGGCTGAAAGGCGGCCGTGGCGGATTGGGTAACCAGAATTTTGCAACGCCTACCAACCAGGTGCCCGATCATTCACAGCCAGGGGAAGAAGGCAGCGAAGGGTACAAGTTACTGGAATTGAAGGTTTTGGCTGATGTAGGATTGGTGGGGTTCCCTAATGCAGGTAAATCAACCCTCCTCTCTGTTATCACGGCGGCTAAACCTAAAATTGCCAATTACGCTTTTACCACCTTAATTCCCAACCTTGGAATCGTGGCTTATCGGGACGGGCTTTCATTTTGTATGGCGGATCTGCCAGGCATTATTGAAGGCGCTTCGGAAGGCAAAGGCCTGGGACACCGTTTCCTGCGGCATATTGAACGTAATGCAGTACTGCTGTTTTTGATACCGGCAGACAGTGCAGACCATATGAAGGAATTTAAAATTCTGTATAACGAATTGGAACAGTACAATCCCGAATTACTGCAAAAAGATATGCTGATCGCGATCAGTAAGTCTGATATGCTGGATGAGGAGCTTAAGGAGGAAATTGTAAAGGAACTTCCCCCTGAATTACCACATATTTTTATGTCTTCAGTCACCGGAACCGGCCTGATGAACTTAAAGGATGCGCTCTGGACAATGCTGAACAAAGAAACAGTTTAGTGTCTGAGCAAGTTGGGGAAACCGGTGACGGCCTATAACAGTTTCAGATGAATGGGTACAAAGACAGAAAGGGAAAGACGTCAACAGATAGCGCTGACAGCGTACATCTTTTTTAAAACCATCCGTTCTGGTCTCAGGCTTAAATAGATACTTGGTTGAACCATCGCATCGTAGATATTTAAACAGGGGGCAGATCGGACTATCTTCGAAGGATATGTTTGGAGTGACCATACTGGGGAATAATTCTGCGGTGCCTGCGCATGACAGGCATCCGACCGCACAGGCCGTAACCATTGATGGTGAAGTTTTACTACTGGATTGCGGGGAGGGCACTCAGTTGCAGATAAAAGAATACTGCGTTAAACGCAGCAAAATCAATTACATATTTATATCGCATTTACATGGAGATCATTATTTTGGTCTGATCGGCCTTTTGAGCTCCATGGCCCTTATTAACAGGACCCAGGAATTGCATCTGTTTGCACCACCAGCACTGAAGGATCTGATCGATCTACAGCTTAAGGTGTCGGATAGCACACTGCCCTATCAGTTGATATTCCATCCACTGGTGGAGCCAGGTATACTTGTTTCGGAAAAGAAGTTTACAGTAGAAGCCTTTAAAGTAGAACACCGTATTGAATGCTACGGATTTTTGATTAGGGAAAGTCATTCACCCCGGAAGATAAATCCCCAAAAAACACTGGAATATGAAGTGCCGGCAAGTTTTTATGACCGGCTGCAACAAGGAGAAGATTACTGGACAAAATCCGGTAATTGTATTAAAAACGAATGGGTGACACTACCTGGGAAAAAAAATAAAGCTTATGCTTACTCGGCAGATACGCTATTTACAACTTCCTTTTTACCGGTGATTAAAGGTGTGGACTTACTTTATCATGAGGCGACTTATTTGGATGATTTTGAGGACCAGGCAAAATCCCGTTTTCATTCAACGGCGCGCCAGGCA
>DATJDF010000658.1:0-4012 GCA_035497555.1 Arachidicoccus sp.
TAATCTCCATGTCCCGCCAAGAACCGCGTAAACGGTAATGTTGTATTATGTGCCGGCCAGTCAGTTTCATTTTCCAGTCCCCGGATCCCTTCCCGGGACATTTCGTTAGGATAGGTTCTGGATAAACCTGTAGGCTTGTCCGCTCCGTGAAAATCAACCATAATATGATACTTGGCAGCGTCTCTTAGCGCCGCCTCATAAAACCGGATCACTTCCTGACTTTCTGCATCAAAAAAATCTATTTTCACACCTACGACACCCGCCTCATGGCAACTTTCAAAAAAGGTGGCTCTTTCCACGGAATCTTTCAGACCTGGGATACCGTTTCTATCCGGATATGCCTTCCAGACCCAAATACCAACATGTTTAGGGGCTGAATAATCTACCAGTTCTTTAATAAAATCCCACTTTGTTTTATTTGAAGCAGACCATTTGCCCCAGCCTTCATCAACCAGGTTATAAGGAATCCTTAATTCACTGGCCCAATCGGTAAGCTGTTTCATATTCGGCAATGTTACAGAACGGTTCCGCGTCAACCAACTCCATACCGATTTGCCAGGTTTAAGCCAGGCTGTATTAAGCCCTTGGGGGAATAATACCGGATCAATCGGGCGGGAGACATTACTGATCATGTCATTATTAACGAGGTCATTTAAATCCCTGCCATATTCAATAATCCGCCATCCAGTCTGCAGATGACCAGAAAGCACAGCAGGTCCCGCAAGGACCGCCGTAAAAGTTCTGGGTGCCGTAAGTAAAAGCGACATGCCGGGCATATCTACCAATCCGCCTTCTGTAATCGCTAAATATCCCCCGCTTTCGGGCAGTAGGACAGTGAGCGGCGGCCCCACTTTTTTCCCAGGAGCAATCGTATCCGCTGCCTCTTTAGTATACCTGCCTTCATAAGAATGGATATCTGACTGACTCCAGATGGTACTGCCTAAAGGCAATACAAAACGGGTAGCGTCTGCAGATAAATTAGCTGTTCCGGCTTCCGTTTTCAGGTATCTGAACGCCACACCGTTATCTGCTACTTTCACCTCCAGCTGATATTCCAAGGCCTCTTCAGCCAGAAAATCCACCAAATACACCCTACTGTTGTCTCTAGCTTCACTGTGCAGCCCTCTTTCAGGATACTTGTTTCTGATCTTCTTTTTGGAATGCAACTTAATTTTTGTCACCGGTAAGCCAGGCAGATCAGTCAATTCAAACCCAAGTGCTGACGGGGCTATCAACGACGCGCCTTTATAGTTCAATTGATATTCTGGGCCATCGGCCTTTATGGATAATTGGAATACCAGATTTTTATTTGGGCTCTTAAGATTAAGTAAGCGCTGACCACTAGCAACGGAGAACCCTGCAGAGGATACCAATAATATGAATAGCACTTTTAAGGAAGTAATAAATTTCATGCGAATTTTAAATTGTTTACAATGGGAAAGTATAATCCAAGGACTGTTTTTGAATTTTCGACTTTAAAAGTAGGTAATCTAAAGCGGTTTTCCTCCGATGAGATGAAAACGACGCAGCAAACTAATAAAAATGGTGCTGGTATTTTCAGCGACTAAACATTCTTACATAAACGACTTCAGGCAGCGAGAAATGCCCTGTCACCCATTCCCTATTGGATATCAAGTCTTTTTCGATTTCCTAAGAAAACATTTAAAAAGCTGGACACTTAGGATATATTAGATTATTTAGAAGCCCTAAAATAGGGAACCTAAAAATGCAACTTTGGTTGTATCTTTAAACCTAATCACAAAAACATGATCAGCACCGGAGATATTATCCTACGTCTATCCCTGGCCGCCATACTGGGGGCAACTATTGGTCTGGAAAGAGCAAGAAAAGACTGGGTGGCTGGGCTGCGCACACATATGCTGGTCTGCGTAGGAGCTACTCTGGCGATGATCGTATCTGCTTTTGGCTTTTCGGACATCTTGGGTCATCCGAATGTCAATCTTGATCCATCCAGAATCGCGGCGCAGGTCATCAGCGGGATCGGTTTTCTGGGGGCCGGCACCATCTTGTTTCTTAAGCCGGGATTGATCCGCGGACTGACGACAGCGGCTGGACTGTGGGCCGTTTCAGCTATAGGGTTGGCAATTGGAAGCGGCATGTATATAGCGGCTGTTTCAGCGACGATATTAGCCCTTATTATACTTTGGGGTTTGCAGCCCTTTGAAAAAAGATTTTCTAAAAGATTCAAAAGGAAATTTCTAAAAATTACTGTAGATACAAATTCCAATCCCGCCGAAATCATCACCCAGATTTTTGGACAGGAGGCTTTAGATATTGCAAGTTTTTCCTTTGACAAGAACCGGGAATTCTGTACCATCGAATTCCATTTTGAGCAGTTTGATAATATTAAGATGAAGGAGATTTTGGAGAACCTGCAAAAAGAATCCGCTATACGCGAGATCTATTGGAATAAAGAAATATAATGTCACATAGATATAATAAGTGCTTCAAATCAAAGAGGTAGACTATGTAATTATAATTAGCGTGCTGAATAGTTACAGAAATATAATTTTGTCCATATCGACCCTTTCTACATTTCTGAAAAACCGGATCCCCTGTCCCTTCTAAGAGTAATGCACCAACTAAGTATGGATTTTTTTCTATTACAGTAAAAAAGATTATTATTATTTTTTAAGGGCTTCAATATACATTTTGATGTATTCTGCTCTGTGAGCTGATTTATATTGTTGGACATAACGCGGATGGGGCAATATGACCGTCTTTTTGAATAACTTTTCCCGACGGTTGATTTTTTCAAAAAAGACAGCGTTTTTCTTTCCTAATATATAGGCGGTTTGCGTATCTATACCAAAACAAATCTGCTCCTTTAACTGTTTTACCATAAAATCAGCTAACTGCGCGGCAAGTGCCTTATCATCATAATAATTGCAGTTCACCCATGTCCCTTTATCATTTAGCCGAACAAGAGCCAAGGGAAACAAGGAATGAATATAGACATCTGCGTAAAAGGTATTGACGCCACCGTAGGCTTCAATCATATCATATACAAATTGAGCAGAGACTTCATGTGTGGATTTTAGTTCAGTGGGTATGCCACATAACTGACTCAAGCGTTTAGTGTCTGTAAATGGAATACCAGTGACTCCCGCGCCGTGTCTACCGGGATTAATACCAATCAGAAACTTGCGTGCGCGGTGATCATCATAAAACTTCCTGTAGAACTGCTGCATCAGTTCATTCACAGCTGGCTCTTCTTTAAATGGGTTCATTACCCCAAAACCTTCCGGTAACCGGTCCGTATAGGACAGGGATTGATTAAATGCTATGACATGATCTGCAAAGCTTTTTCTATTGTTCATTATGGATTGTGTTAACCGACAAGGTCAGGATAGCTGGGCCAGTGCTTCAGCTATCCTGCTTTTTGTCAGAGAACCTAAAGATAATACAGTACGACTAATTTGTTGTGGGCTGAGTCTGTTGTTTCAAACTAGGGTAATCAATATAGCCGACTGTATCTGCAGTATATAAGGTTGTAAAATCAGGTATAATTAATTCGCTCTCTGCCTGAATGCGTGAGACCAGATCCGGATTGCTGATAAAATTCCGGCCGAAGCCAACAAGATCAGTACGCGATTGCTGGAGCGCCTTTTCCGCTGAAAGAATATCAAATCCGCCTGTCAGTAGCAAAGTTCCGGTATATAATGCCCGGATCTCCTCTAAAAACACAGCTGAGATCAGTGGGTTCAGGTTAATATGTAAATATACAATCCCCAGTTTTTCAAGTTCAGCGGCTAAATACAGATAAGTCGTTTTGACTTCATTTTCTGCATAGGCAGCCAGATCACCGAGTGTTGAGAATGGCGAGATTCTGAGTGCCGTCTTTTCCGCGCCTATTGCTTTAGTAACGGCTTCTACAACACCAAGCAACAACCGGGAACGGTTTTCTATACTTCCTCCATAATGATCTTTACGGTCATTAATATTCGGATTCAGAAATTGTTCTAACAGATAACCATTAGCCCCGTGAATT
>DATJDF010000659.1:0-3891 GCA_035497555.1 Arachidicoccus sp.
AGAAAGGTGGAAGACTTATCAAGATTTCCATCTGCATCCACCATTAAAAAAACGACGTTGGTATCTGCTTTAAAATGGGCCTTTAATACTGCGATACCAGGCATTTCTGCAAGGCAGGGTGCGCACCATGTTGCCCAAAAATTCAAAAAGACAATTTTCCCTTTTAAATCGTCCAAAGAAAATATCCGTCCCTTTATATCCTGAAATTTCGTCTGCGCTAAACCCTCTTCATCAGCAGACAGACGACCGGCCACTGAGCCTTCCTTTTCTCCCGGTATAGTAGGATGCCCGGCTGCAGTAGTAGCGGCTACTTCTATATGTGGTCGACCCATTATTCCGGTTTTCAGTAACCCACGCAATGCCAGCGCTTTGACATCTTTTGAGAACCAAATCAATAACGCAGCAATTATTAGGATCAATGTCAAGAAATGGGTCCTTAACCAGGACTTCCAGTTAGGTTTAGCCGACCTATTGTTCACCTGCTTTGTATCAGTTATTTTCAAAGTATACATTTTTTAATTGCAGCATATTAAGTGCATTGGCTCTGAAATTACGCACTTCTGGCTGCATTAACCAAATAACTTCATCATAATAAATAGGGATAACCGGCACCTGATCCATAACCAACTGATCCATTTTGCGATAAAACCGGTACCGGATGCTGTCACTATTTTCCTGTAATGATCTTTCGTATAAATCATCAAACTGTGCACTGGAAAACCGGGTATAGTTCGGTGGTGCTGGATTCCTGCTGTAGAAAACGGCCATATAGTTTTCAGCATCAGGATAATCTGCTATCCAGGTGCCAATAAAAAAGGCTGATTCAGATTTGGCTGTTTGCTGCAGAATCATACTCTTCTGCACAACTTCCACCTGGATTGAGATGCCGACATTATCTGCCTGTCGGGCAATAAAACTCGCGATATCTGCATTTTCAGGTGCTGTAGAAAGCTTAATCGATGGTAGTCCCTTTCCATTTGGATAGCCCGCTTCTTTTAAAAGTGCCAGCGATTTCTGGGGATCAAAATGAAAGCCCTTTACTGAATCTGTATTATGTGAAGGCAGCCCAGCCGGCACAAAGCCCGCATCTGCCGGGATTCCTATGGAATTACGTAAATACATCATCAATTGCTTCTTGGGTATTGCATAAGCGATTGCCTGACGGATCCTTTTATCGCGCAGTGGGCTATTTTTAACCAATTTATTTTGGGGATCCATTAAGATCCCTAAATACTCCACATTCAGATAAGGATGCTTTTGCAAAATCAGCTTACCCACCCAGGTTTTGCGTAATACGCCGCGTTTACTAATGACCTCATCTTTAAACGAAGCATCGATGTCATTAATAAAACTCAGCTTTTTTTGCCGGAATTTCAGGAACTCGGTAGCTTTATTACTGTTAAATCCGATACTGATAGCATCAATATAGGGCAATGCACGCCCGGTACTGTCTTTTTCCCAGTAATTCGGGTTTTTCCGAAGGACCAAATTTTGTCCCTCTTCCCAGTACTGTAACTGAAAAGGCCCTGTTCCACATGGATGCCTTCCAAAATCTTTTCCGTATTTGTCCACCGCTTCCTTTGCAATAATAGAGCAATAATCCATCGTCAGGATATTTAGAATCGGATGGAATGGCCGAAGCAGTGTCAATTGAAAGACACTGTCATTTAAAGCCCTAAATCCCTTAGGTGCAATTCGGTTATTAAAAATCCAGGCGCCACTGCTGGCTGTCTTACTGTCCATAATCCGGCTGAGGCTGAATACAACATCGCCAGCGACCATTTTACGCCCCTTTCCAGCAGTAAAGGCGTCATGGTCCTGGAAATAGATATCATTTCTCAGGGTAAATCTATAAGTTAAGTGATCAGGACTTATAGTCCAGGATTTGGCTAAAGAAGGCTGGACATTTAAATTGCTGTCTAAAACGACCAGTGTATTATAAATCTGATGAATAGGCCACATTACAGATTGGGATTTGGCAAATGCCGGGTCAAGTGTTGCCACCCCACGGGGTTCATTATAATAAAATATCTGCATGTCTTCTTTTTTTTGGTTTTGGCAGGACACCCAAAAGCAGAACATACACGCAAACAGGGTATATTTTTGATAAATTTGCATATCCAAATATCCAAAACATTGTAGATTTACCCCATGAAAAAGCTATTTATTTTAATATTGGGCTGTACCGGCTTCACTTCAGGCATTTATGCGCAGCTGATGGAT
This sequence comes from Arachidicoccus sp., assembly GCA_035497555.1. GTDB lineage: Bacteria > Bacteroidota > Bacteroidia > Chitinophagales > Chitinophagaceae > Arachidicoccus. Next base: position 2,224 of record DATJDF010000659.1, read on the forward strand.
GGTGCAAAGACTGCCTTTACACACAGTGATTCGCTCAGGGGAAGTAATGGGCCAGCACGAAGCTGGTGGGATGTTCAGCGCTATGATATTATCTTCCAACCCGATTATCCAACCAAGACAATTAAGGGTAATACCCTAATTACTTTTAAAGTAGACAGTACGGGGGGAGCACATCCTGACACACTTCAGATCGATCTTCAGGATCCATTGCAAATAGATAGCATGCGTCTGGAGCGTTCAGGGCCCATCCACAATTTCCGCAAGGATGGCAACGCCTACATGGTGCCAGTGCCACAGCTCGCCGGCGGAACTTCCCATAGCCTGAGAATATATTACCACGGTCAGCCTAAAGAGGCGGTTAAGCCACCCTGGGATGGCGGGTTTGTTTGGGCTAAAGACTCTTTGGGCCGTCCCTGGATGTCTGTAGCCTGCCAGGGCATCGGCGCTTCCGTCTGGTATCCCTGTAAAGACTACCAGGGCGATGAGCCAGATTTAGGCGCCAGTCTGACGACCATAGTTCCGGATACCCTGTTAGCCATCGCTAACGGGCATCTGATCGCTAAACAGAAATACCCAAATAACCTTAACGGATTTACTTGGGAAGTGAAAAGCCCCATTAATAATTATGATATCATACCCTATATCGGTAAATACACTTTTTTTGATACCTCTTATGCAGGTGAAGAAGGTAAGTTACCTGTAACATTATGGGCACTGGATTATGCAATGGATAGCATGCGCAGTCATTGTGAACCGGATGTTTTTAAAATGCTCAAAGCATTTGAATACTGGTTTGGTCCTTATCCTTTTTATGTAGACGGATATAAATTAGTGCAGGCACCTTATTTAGGCATGGAGCACCAAAGCGCTATAGGGTATGGTAACCATTTCCAGATGGGTTATGCCGGCAGAGACCTGTCTCATACGGGTATCGGACTCCGTTTTGATTTTATTGTTGTACATGAAAGTGGTCATGAATGGTTCGGTAATAACATTACGTCGAAGGACTTAGCGGATATGTGGGTGCATGAAAGCTTTACCAATTATTCAGAAACTTTGTTTACTGAGTATTATTGGGGCAAAAATGCAGGTCAGCAGTACGTAGAAGGAATCCGGGAGAATATCCAAAATGACACACCTATTCAGGGGCGATATGGGGTTAATGAAGAAGGCAGTGGCGATATGTATTATAAGGGTGCCAATATGATTAATAATATCCGTCTGAGTATTAATAATGACACAGTTTTTCGAGAAATATTGCGGGGTCTGAACAAAACCTTTTATCATCAAACCGTAACCGGTAAACAGATAGAGGACTACATCAACCAGAAGTCCCACATTAATTTTGATAAGGTATTTACACAGTACCTGACGACAATACAAATACCTACATTAGAATTAAAGTTTATCAATAATAACAAATCAGTCAAGTATCGTTATACGACCTGCATTGATGGCTTTGATATGCCATTGGTATTAAAAAATGACCACCATAGCTTCGAGCTGCACCCAACGACGAAGTGGCAAACAAAAGCGGTACCTACGGCCGAGGATGCAAACCTGCTTAACCCGATTGCAGTTGAAACGGCCTACTATATACATTGTAAAATGGTACATTAAATGCAGTAATTGTCGTGACGTAAGCGGCCAATTCTTAAAGAAAAAAGA
>DATJDF010000660.1:0-3499 GCA_035497555.1 Arachidicoccus sp.
TTCGTAAAGCTTGTCTATCAATACTTTTTCCTCCAGGTTATTGAGTTTTATAATAATAGAAGCCGGCTTGCCTACCTGAGCCGCATCAATACAAGTCTGAATTTGACGGAGAAAAACTTCCTGAAGATTAAATCCGGCTACCAGCAAATTAGAGGGTTGGTAAAAAGTATACTCACGAGGACGGGTTCTTTTTTCCAAAAAAATCATTAATGTTTCCAGTTCTGCCAGCATTCCTTTATGTGCTGTCATCAGGATATGATCTGCGTATACGGTCGCGGTATTTTCATTAAAATTCCCGGTTGCAAATATACCATAATATTTCAATCTTTCTTTTGAACGAAGTTTAACCAGCGCTACTTTTGCATGAACTTTCAGGGCCCAGATGCTGTAAACAATCCGAACACCTGCAGACCTCATTTTTTTTGCCCATTTTATGTTATTCGCCTCATCAAAGCGGGCTTTAAGTTCCACAAAAACAGTGACTTTTTTGCCATTACGTGCTGCACTCATAAGGGCATGTGCAATTTGAGAATCACTTGCGATGCGGTATAGCGTTACCCTGATTTCTTCGGTGTCCGGATGGATGGCAGCTTCATTAAAAAAACGCAGTACACTGTTGTAATTGTGGTAGGGCGGGCTGATCATCAGATCTTTAGCGGCTATCTGTTCGAAAATACTTATTGGCATACCGGTGCCTGGTTCTATATGCTGTAAGGGGTAATTAATCGCCGGCCAGGGCGCAAACCGCCAGCCCATCTGCAAGGCGTGGCCGGGCACCGGCATTTTGCCCAGATCTTTGAGATTATGATAGCGTCCACCCCGGACCCTTGTCGTGTTTGGACAGTCCAGTAGTTGAATCAACGCTGACAATTGATCCGCGGTCATATGGCCGTCATAGAGCAACCGGGTAGCCAGTCCAAAATCCCGTTTATTTACCTGCCTTTCTATAAAACCCGCAATATCTTTTCGATAATCATCCTTATAATCTACTGCTGCATCCCGGGTCAGCTTGAAACTAAAACATCCTTCAATGTCGGTGTCCTGAAGATCCTTTGGCTGTAGGGAACTTAAATTCCTCCTTATAATATCATCCAGCAGCAGTATATAATTTGCGTTTTCGTGCTCCAGGCTTAAAAACCGGCCTGCATTTTCAGTCGGAATATTGATAATACCCAATAGATTTCCGTTGGCACCGCGAGCAAATACAGCTAAATAGATCTTATTGTTTTCCGGAAAAAAAGAGGGACGCTTAACCTTCGTCTTGCTGGCGGGTTTGTGCAGCAGTGGCTCCCCTGTATTAGTGCGGTTCACTTTATTAGCAACTGTGTCAAGCTCTATCCAAACCGGCTTTAAAAAAGCCGCCACTCTTTCAAAAAAATAGTCTTCGACCCTGGCTGTCAAAAATGTCGGATTAGGCAGTCCGTATAAAAAGTGAACTTCTTTCATCTTCAGCCCGGGTAATATTTCTTCCACCAAAATTTGTCCAAAATGGTTTTGCTGCCGGTCGATTAGTGCATTTATTTGATCTAATAAGGTGGTTGTAACCTCCGTGTCTTCCTGCTTATCGAGCGTTGACTTTATAGACAATTTTGCTGTGCAAACCAATGCAGATAAGACCTCCTCTGAACCCTCCTTAGGTTGATGTTCCTGGCTGACTTCTTTTTCAACTTCCAATTCCGCCTCGGCTAAACCGACAGGCGCCAGATCTTTCAATGCCAGAACAGCCGGCATCCGTACCCGGTAGAACTCATCCAGGTTCGAGGCAAATATGGACAGGAAATTAAGTCGTTCCAAAATAGGCAGTTCAGGCCTAGCCGCCTCCATAAGCAGCCTTTCATTAAATGAAAGCCAGCTGAGATCCCGATCACAATAAGTAGCAGGTACAGGTAACATAAAATTCTTATTGAATGGCGATGATCGATCCAAGTATAAAAGCAATGACAGATAGTATCAGGCCATACATGAAAATATTATAAGAGATGCGCAGTAAGCGGTATTTCTTCCCTAAAACCACGCCTTGGGCATAAACATCCTTGATCAGAGATCCATATAGGAAATCCCGGTCATTCATGACTTTCCACATGCCTTCCGTATATTCTCCCAAATCCATTTTATAAAAATTACCGAAAAAAAGCAGGTTGGTCTTTTTTTCGGTAATGTCCTCTTCTGTAAAGGTGCCTTTGGGAATCGTTGGCCGGGTAGCCAGAATAGAAAATATAATAGTCAGCATACTGACCATAATCAATAAATAGGTGGGAATCGCCAGGGATTCATTGGCATCCAGTTTACGAAGTAGTAAACTGATCACAGCAGATAATATTATTGAGTTCACGGAAATCATAATATGTGCTTTATTATCCGCCATATTACTCAACCGCTGATTATTGCTGGCCGTTACCCTGAACATGGTTTCAATTCCTTTATCAGGCCGGCCCTCTCCACCACCGCCTTTCTTTTCCTTCTTACCTTTCTTTTCCTTTCTGACTTCACTTTCCGCTTCATTTCTATGACTCGTGTCCGCAGATGCGACTGCGAACTGCTGCGTCTCAGCAGGAGTGGGTAATTTTTCAGGAACTGGCATATTTTCTGTCTTAATTTTATTTATTGCCGTGTGATCAGCTACGCACGGATCCGGTGAATGAAAGGCTATGTGTTCTTGAAAAGTGGCCGGGTCCTGGCTTGCTGCAGCCGCTACCTTTTTCTTTAACGCCTCCAGGTGTGCGGCTTTTTTATCCTCCAACAACATTTTACAATAATCTGTATGGTAATGATGTTTTTCCAGAAAATCAATCGTCCCCAAACGCCATTGATTCTTAGTAAACGAACAATTCATTAGGAGTCCTTTTTCTGCTCGCATCTGCCGGTTAATGTTTTTAAAATTGTCCTGCCCTAAATGAAACAGGTCCGCGTCACAGACAATCTCTTCCAGCAGATTGGTTGGCGACTGCGGAATCCGGGTGGCCTGGATGCAGGCCTTCACAGCGGCAATAATTTCCTGACTGACCCCCTGTTGCGCTAAAAAGGCACCGCCAGCCTCTGCACCCTCCGACTCATGACAATCGGGGCGTATCAGGTAGCCAATATCATGGAACCAGGCAGCGGTGGTTACGATAAAGAAATCCTTTTCATCCAGCTGATAATGATTACCAATAAGCTTGGCCGCTGTGACGACCGACTCGGTATGTGCCAGGTTATGGTACAAAAACCGGTTATCGGGATGACTTTCCAAATAACCCCGGACATATGCAGCAATGGACACACTTAACTGATCGTAATTCATTTTTGTTTTTTTATGCACTGCGGAACCTTCACGAAAGCAAATCCCGGCGGCGCCTTACAAAATTACCCCTTCTGAATACAACGACAAAACCAATTCCGGAGCGCTATTAACCGCAAGTTGTTCCCTGGGGCCGGAGGCAATTGTTATATTGAAAATAATAAAGAGTGAAATTTGGGTGTAAAATTAATTTTTGCTAGTCGTTATAAAGACGGCCGGTAA
>DATJDF010000661.1:0-18981 GCA_035497555.1 Arachidicoccus sp.
TAGGTATGATATGAAAAATGCGAAGAGGCACCACATTGAATACAAGGCATTCCGCACTGTGATAGAGACTAGGTCCGCTTCGGGAAAAAGGATGAATATTGTATTTCAACTTTCAAATGACGGTTTGGGCTTTCGTTATGAATTTCCTGAAAGGGATAACCAAATCCATCGTATAGTGTCAGAGGCGACTACTTTTCACTTTTATGATGGCACCCGTGGATGGCTGCAACCTAAAGCGGAATCTCAAACGGGTTTTGAACACAGCAATCCGTCCTATGAAGCCCATTATGTAATGGACAAGCCGTTGGATGCTTTTTCTTATAGCAAAAATGGATGGATATATCCGGCGCTGTTTAAAATTAAGGACACATGGATATTGATAACGGAGGCCGGATTAGGCAGGACATATTGCGGCACGTCTTTGCAGGTAGGGAAAACGAAGAGCGAATACAAAATCAATTTTCCCGAGCCTGCAGAAGGGATTCCCGGAGCGGCGCTCCTGCCGGAATCAAAATTGCCATGGGAAACGCCCTGGAGAATATTAGCACTGGGTAGCCTGAAGACGGTGAGTGAGTCTACACTTGGCACTGACCTCGCGGCTCCCGCTAAACTGAAGGATACCCGTTATGTTCAACCGGGAAAGGCAGCTTGGAGCTGGATTCTGAAAAAAGATGCTGGTACTGTATTTGGCGTCCAAAAGCAATATATCGACTTTGCTGCGGATATGCATTGGAATTACTGCCTGATAGATGCTGGTTGGGACAAAAGTATCGGTTATGATTCGGTGAAGATTTTAGCGGAATACGCGAAAAGTAAAAAGGTGGGCCTTCTTTTATGGTATAATTCAGCGGGCAACTGGAATACAGTAAAATTTACGCCAAGAGACAGACTGCTTACGCATAAAAATAGAATGGATGAATTTTCGAAATTGGAGCGGATGGGGATAAAGGGGATTAAAGTCGATTTTTTTGGCGGTGATGGACAGTCTATGATTAATTATTACCAGGACATACTAGAAGATGCTGCCACTTGCCATTTACTGGTAAATTTCCATGGTGCGACCTTGCCTAGAGGTCTTCAAAGGACTTACCCAAATTTCATAACCGCTGAGGCAGTGTTAGGGTACGAGATGATTACTTTCGGTCAGGATAATGCAGATGCGGCGCCTGCCCATATGGTGATGTGTGCTTTTGCACGCAACGCCTTTGATCCTATGGACTTTACACCCATGAATTTATATAAGATTCCACACATTAAAAGAGCGACGACTTCTGCCTTCGAACTGGCAACTGCTGTGGTATTCTTATCAGGTATTCAGCATTATGCAGCAAGCCCGGAGGGCTTGAGTCATGTTCCGACTTTTGTCCGCGAATTTTTGAGGTCCTTGCCTGCCTATTGGGAAGATGTGCGGTTTATAAGCGGATATCCCGGGAAATCTTATGTAGTGGCCAGAAGGTCGGGGAAGACCTGGTATGTATCAGGCATTAACGGGCAGAATAAAGCGGAAGTCTGGCACCTGGATTTATCATTTTTAAAAGGGAGAAAAGGGAAGATAATAGCCTCAGCGGGTACTGATGACCAAAATGCCTTCCAACAAAAAAATATAGCAGTTCCTGAAAGGGGAATATTGGATATTGCTGTTAAGGGTAATGATGGGTTTTCAGCTGTTTTCAATTAAATACAGAACGACGAAGTTTCCATCTGGGAATCCAGTCCAGTTGTTTTGATCGGGTTACAACCACCTTCATCTTCAAATAAGCTGCTGATGGATTCGCGGGACCGCTGGAGTCAACATTTAATTACGCATAAAATAAATTAATTTTTAATGGAATATGTGGTTATTTGATAAAATCCGCCACCGTTTCTCCTAAATTCTTTAAATTTACAGACAGAAAAGTGGAAAATGGCATCATCTAGACCGATTATTACAACAGCCTTTAGTTATGAAACCCTAGAGGAGACACTGGATATTAAAAGAAAAAGTGCAAAGCTTGCAATTGGCATACCAAAAGAGGATGCCTTCCAGGAAGACCGGATTGCGTTGATTCCTGATGCGGTAAGTGTTTTGGTTAATAACGGGCATAGTGTGGTCATCCAGTCCAAGGCGGGTGCGGGCAGTATGTTCAGCGATAAAGACTATAGCGAAGCCGGTGCGAAGATCGTACAGGATCCGGATGAGGTTTTTAAGCAACCTATGATCATTAAGAGTGCACCCATCACCGTTTCTGATATACCCAAATTACAACGCAATCAGATCATTATTTCGCCATTGAATCATTCCTTACTCACGAAGGAGATTCTGGAGGAGCTGGCCAAGAAAAAAATCACCACCCTCGGTTTTGAAATGCTAAAAGACGATAGTGGAACTTTTCCGATCGTCCGTAGTATGAGTGAAATCGCGGGCAGTGCAGTTATGCTGTTGGCAGGTCAGTTTTTAGCTTGTTCCAATAATGGGAAAGGTGTATTACTAGGCGGCATCAGCGGGATACCTCCTACAAAGGTGATCATTATTGGTGCCGGTGTGGTAGGAGAATTTGCCACCCGGACAGCGGTCGCCCTGGGTGCTTCTGTCAAAGTTTTTGATAATAATGTCTACCGCCTGAAACGACTCCAGAATAATCTGGGCTTTCGGGTGTGGACCAGTGTCATTGAGCCGAAGATACTGGCTAAACAGTTGAAGACCTGCGAAGTAGCTGTTGGGGCTTTAAGTAGCGAAAAAGGCCGGGTTCCTACAGTTGTTACAGAAAATATGGTCGCTAAGATGCGGCCGGGCAGTGTTATACTGGATGTTTGTATCGATCGGGGCGGTTGTTTTGAAACCAGTGAACTTACCTCCCATGAACAACCGATATTCCTTAAACATGATGTAATCCACTATTGTGTGCCTAATATTGCCAGCGGTTTTGCCCGCACCGCCAGTCATGCGATTTCCAATGTTCTTATGCCCATGCTGCTGAAAATAGCTGATGAAGGTGGACTGGATTCGATTCTCTGGCACAACTTTAATTTGCGTAATGGCATATATATGTATAAAGGTCATGTGACTAATTTTTACCTGAGCGAACGGTTCAATATGAAGTACACAGACCTGAATTTGTTACTCGCCACCAGTCGCAGGTAGTGAATCATCACGGAATCGACCTTCGACCTTAGCGGATAAAACCAGACTTCACGCGCAATTTCCAAGATTGTAAAATTTTATTAAAAATTCCCGGAAGTCGGCTTAAACGTATGGGCTCTTGGTATGTCCTATCTATCTCAAATGGGTTACCTTTGTTCAATGGTTACTAAAAGGGTGCCTGGACCAACTGTTATAAGCCTGGATGGACAATTTCGGGTTTAAATTAAAATGGTGCTTCGCGGGCTGGCGGCGATTAATTTACATTTGGCATCGGGTTTATTTGTTATTTTGTGGTCTCGACCTGAATTTTAGATATTATGAAGAAATTCTGCTTTCTGGTATTGAGCTTTCCTGTGTATTTGCTTGCAAATGCACAACAGGATACTGCTGCCTGGAATGCGGAATTTCAAAAGGCGAAAACACATTTGGAACAGCTGGCGGGTAAGGACGCAGAAGACTACGTTTCTACCGGTCGCTCCCTGGAGGAGTTAGCGGTCCGTAATCCCGGCGATCCGGAAGTCTGGTATTTTCTGGGTAATGCCATTGATAAATTTAATACCTCCAGCGGCGAAGAACTGCCTTCCTCTTCCCTGGATCTCGCCCAGAAGGCCTCGGACTGTTTTGTCAACTGCCTGGATTTATGTGATAACCGGTACGCAGGGGATATCCTCCTGCTGGATCCACATTCAAAAGTATTGTCTGTATGGGGTGCCCAGGCTGAACGCTACCTGAAACTGAATGATAAAGACTCAGCGGTTTGGTGTTTAGAGCAGGCCAAAAGATATGGGGGCATTAACAGTACCGTCAGGGACTACTTTAAACAGGTGCTGGATGAATGTTCGGACAGTGCCTATCTGTTTACCAATGGCGATTTGTATTTTTATTATATTACTTACCTCCAATTGGTGGAACATTATAAGCCGGCAGTGGAGTGTGTGAGCCTAAATTTTCTTAATACAGAGTGGTACCCCGCTTTTTTGAAACAGACGGGTGTATTGGATTTGGCCTATTCGGACAACGATCTGGCTAAAATCAAGTCTAAAAAGTGGAAAGCCGGAGACATTACCATAAAAAATCTGAGTGGTCAGGCGGGTGATACAGCCATTACCTGGTCTGTTAAACCTTCGGATGATGCCTATATGGAACGTTCCGATATTATCCTGAAGGCGTTTTTACAAAAGAACGGTTTTAGAAAAGATGTCTATTTTGCTGCAGATGTCCCGGAAAAAATGCGTCTTTATTTGGGGGTGGGCAATTATGCAGAGCTGAGAGGGCTGACTCTTAGAATCGTACCGAAGTGGAGAGCGACTTCTTTACCCTATTTGGAAAACAGACTTTCCATGCTCAACGAACTTACTGGTGAGGATGATGGCGACTTTACCGACAATAAAGATAATATTCAGGTTTTGAATAATTACCGGTTTGCTTATACAGCCGCTGCAAATCTGGCTATGAGCCAAAATCAGCTAAAAGCAGCTGAGAATATTTTGCTATTTGAAGAAAAAAAATATCCTGAAACACTTTTGCCATTCTTTGCAGATGCCACCAGAAAATGGTTTGATGGTTTTAAAGAGAAAATTTTAATGGCTGCTGCAAATAATTAAGGGAAAAACTCCCACATCAAAAATAATCTGCTATTTTCGCTCCAAATCTATGATCACTTAATGGAGGATCAGGTGACCCTTGTTAAAATAACGCAAACATTATTAATATGTAAATATTTCTCAAAAACTGTTTTGTTATTTCACTATATTTAGCGTCACTTTGCATCTTCAATACTAAAAAGCAGCAAGAAAAAGAATGGGACTTTTTAATTTTTTTACACAGGAAATAGCGATGGATTTGGGCACCGCTAATACCTTAATTATTCATAATGAAGAAATTGTGGTGAATGAGCCCTCCATTGTGGCGCTGAATCGCAATAATCCCAAAGAAGTACTGGCCGTTGGAAAACGTGCCCTGCTTATGCATGAAAAAACCCATGAAAGTATTCGAACTGTTCGCCCGTTAAAAGATGGTGTGATTGCAGATTTCAATGCTGCGGAGCTCATGATCAGAGAAATGATCAAGATGATCCATCCTAAAAAGCCGCTTTTTCCACCAAGTTGGAGAATGATGATCTGTATTCCGTCCAGTATTACGGAAGTGGAAAAACGTGCCGTTCGCGACAGTGCGGAACAGGCGGGTGCAAAAGAGGTATATCTTTTACATGAACCGATGGCAGCTGCGATCGGTATTGGTATAGATGTAGAAGAACCGGTCGGTAACATGATTATAGATATAGGTGGTGGTACAACGGGGATAACCGTTATTGCCCTTGCCGGTATTGTCTGTGATCAGAGCATACGGATTGCCGGTGATGAATTTACTGCAGATATAATGGAAGCTTTACGTCGTTATCATAGTTTATTAATCGGTGAAAGAACGGCGGAGCAAATAAAGATACAACTGGGTGCTGCCATGAAAGATCTGGATAACCCACCGGATGATCTGCCTGTAAATGGGCGTGACCTGGTAACCGGTATTCCTAAGCAGATCATGGTTAGTTACCAGGAAATTGCCGAGGCGCTTGATAAAAGCATCTTTAAAATTGAAGAAGCCATATTAAAGGCCCTGGAAACCACTCCACCCGAACTCGCAGCAGATATCTACCGCCGCGGTTTATATCTTACTGGTGGCGGTGCGCTTTTGAGAGGCCTGGATAAAAGGCTGAATCAGAAAATCAAGCTACCCGTTCATATTGCCGATGATCCACTGAAAAGTGTGGTCCGCGGTACGGGTATTGCCTTGAAACATTATCAACGTTTTCCTTTTATTATGCGCTAAATCTGCTTTCTACTTTCTTTTGTTCCCTAAATTATGCTGCTATAGCAGCGATACAAAGCGAATAAAAAGTATAAAGAAGCGGTTTAAACAGATAAAAAAAGATAGAGTAACTGGGGGTTATAAAGGTTACTGTATAAGTTTTGAAAGGATTTTTTTTAGATAGTCTTATTTTTAGGGAGATTAGTGCGGATTCTTGATGGATTAAGCCATAGGGGTTCCATTTTGAGGAACAAAAAACTTTAGGCCGGGCGTGAAAAATATTTTTTTATTCATAAGACGATTTTTTACCTTTTTTATGTTCCTGATTTTTCAGGTGCTGTGTATCTCTTTTCTGGTAAAGTACAATCAAACTTACGAAGCCGCCTATTCAAATGCTGCCCATTCTGTTACGGGTGGCATCGAGAAGAAATACAATAATATCCAATATTTTTTTGATCTGAAGAGTACCAACAAGGAGTTGGTAGCAGAAAATGCGGCGTTGCGCAGTGCGCTGACCCTGTATAAAAGAAATGCGGACTCCCTGCATTTGGATGAGATTTATACGCTGGTCGATACCCTTCATGTAGATTCGACGGGCGCTATCCGCAAATACCAGTACTTTGAAGCAAAAGTGGTGAACAATTCGCTGACCAACGAGAATAACTTCATAACAATTGAAAAGGGCTCCAGACAAGGGGTGAAAAAGGATATGGCGGTGGCTGGTCCAAACGGCATCGTAGGTCAGGTAGTAGCCGTTAGTCCAAATTACAGTCTGGTGATGAGCTTACTCAACCATAATAGCCGGGTAAGTGGGATGCTAAAAGCAAATAAAGTTGCCGGGTTTATTGAATGGGACGGCAAATATCCCAATATTTTGAACCTGAATAATATTCCTAAGCGTACAAAAGTAAAAAAGGGAGATACTGTAATAACGAGTAATCTTTCTGAGAATTTTCCGCAGGACTTAATGATTGGCCGCGTGGTACAGATAAAGGAACTGGATCCATCCAGTAATTTTTACCAGATTAAAGTACTGACCGGTACAGATTTTTATAATTTGCAATACGTATACGTTATAAAGAACCAATATATTACAGAGCAAAAAGCACTGGAGGCGAAAGCTCCTAAATAGGAAATTATGAGTGTGTTGATGAAAAACATATTGCGGTTTATCTTTTTTATTCTGGTACAGGTTTTTGTACTGGATAAGGTGCCGCTTATTCACCAATACATCAAACCATCCATTGCCTTTCTTTTTATATTATGGTTACCATTCAGTCTTTCAAGAGTTGCGCTGATGACCATTGCCTTTATTTTTGGATTGACGCTGGACTATTTTTCCGGGGTTCCCGGCTTTCATTCGGCCCCGCTGGTGCTAATCGCTTATCTGCGTCCATTCCTTTTGAACCTATTATTGCCTCAACAAAAAGCTGAAATTACCTATAGTGATCCCAGTGCCAAAAGTATTGGTATCGGCCCTTATACGATTTACGTGCTGGTCCTGACCCTGGTATATCACCTCTATCTAACCCTGATTGAGTGGTTACAATTCGGGGATTTTTTGTTTTTCATCAGCAAGGTCATTGCAACCTCACTTTTAAGCCTGGTGCTCATCTTTATTACAGAGTTACTCTTTTTCCGAAAGGTTAAATTCAAGACAAATGCAGCTTAAAACCGGATTTTGCAGGGTAATTGTAAAGATGCGTGTAATAAAATAATGATCCTGTTCTTTGGGTTGCCTGTAATGATTAAATTTGCTTCAGGAATAATTATTATATTCACTCAACGTAATGGCCACACTTAACAATAATCAATCACGTAGCAGGATAATCCTTGGTATCTTTATCATTGTGTTCGCCATCATCATGGCGCAACTCCTGAACCTGCAGCTATTCTCTCCCAAATATCGGTTACAGGCTGAGAATAATGCCATTTTCCGCAAGGTCATTTACCCCGACAGAGGCATTATTTATGACAGAAAGGGCCATGCGATCCTGGACAATGTCATAAATTTTGACTTCACCGTCACTCCAGCCGAAGCGCGTAAGGGAGTCGATACGGCTACTTTATGCGAGATCCTTGGGATTGATTCTGCAGAATACCACAAAAGAATGCTGACGGCCATCATTAAAAACAGCAGTTATAAGCCCAGTACTTTTGAACCTTTATTAACGAAAGAGCTGTTTGCAAAGCTCAATGAAAATCTATATAAATTTCCCGGGTTTGCTTTGCAGGAAAGACCGGTCAGAACATATCCCTTTCATGTGGGTGCCAATTTTCTGGGCCGGCTAGGTGAGGTCTCGGCCAATTTTTTAGAGGAGCATCCGGATGAAGGCTACCAACCGGGAGATTATACCGGTATTACCGGTATGGAGAAATCCTATGAAAAGGTATTGATGGGACAAAGAGGTGTAAAAAGATTCCTCAGGGATAATCGTTCAAGAATCCAGGGCCCTTATGCAGGGGGCAACTATGATACTACAGCAGTTGCAGGCCGAAGTCTGTATACAAGTATTGACATTGGCGTTCAAACCTTAGGAGAGAAACTTTTCCAAAATAAGATCGGTGCTGCGGTGGCTATTAATCCAAAGACCGGTGGTATTATTGCAATGGTATCTGCCCCTACCTTCGATCCCAATGACCTCGCCCCCAGTGAATACAGAAAACATATCGGTTATTTGGCGCTGGATACCTCCCGGCCTATGTACAACCGGGCCATTGCCGGGATGTATCCCCCCGGTTCTACCTATAAGCCATTGGGTGCACTGATTGCCCTGGATGAAGGTGTGATCAACCCTTCTTATGGCTATGACTGCCGGGGTGCTTATTATGCCTGTGGCAAACGTGTGCGCTGTGATGAGAGCTGGGCCGGACATGCAGCTAATCTTAAACTGGCGATTGCGCATTCCTGTAATGCCTATTTTTGTAATATATTCAGGATGACGGTGGACAACCCAAAATTCGGTTCACCGCGTAAAGGCTATGCACACTGGCGGGATTATATGCACAAATTTGGCTTTGGAACACATCTGGGTGTTGATATTCCAGGAGAGAGAGGGGGCAATATCCCGGATACAATCGAATACAATCATGATTACGGCAACCGCTGGGTGTCCTGTAACATGGTGACGATGGGCATCGGCCAGGACCGGATGACCGTCACTCCACTGCAATCGGCCAACGGAGCCTGTATTATTGCCAATAAAGGGTGGTACTATACCCCCCATTTTGTAGATAGTATAGAAAATCCACAAATAGGAGATACCAGTTTTCTTGCCCGCTATAGAGTGAAACACTCCAACCTTAAAATCAGTGACGCTGATTTTAAAGCAGTGCAGGCCGGTATGGAAGACGTAACAGAAGTAGGAACAGCTTCAAATGTTAAAGTGCCAGGATATAGTTATGCTGCCAAAACGGGAACGGCGCAGGTGCCAAATTTGAAGAATCTTGCGGTTTTTATCGCCTACGCACCGGCAGAAAATCCGACCATCGCCATTGCCGTTTATGTGGAGAATGCGGGTTATGGTTCTGCCTGGGCAGCACCTATTGCGGCCCATATGATGGAAAAATACCTGAACGACACGCTGACAGAAGATACAAAAGCAGATGTAGAACGACTATCTAAAGCGAACCTGATACCCCGCCAGATTTTTGATTGGCGCAGAAGACAGGATTCGGCACGTGAACAGCGGATCCGTGAAGAGGAAAGAAAAAGTGATTCGATCGCCTTAGCTTCTGAGAAGGCACATATCGAAGATAGCATCAGACTGGCAACCGGAGGTAATAAGCCTGCACCGGGCAGCACAGATACAACAAACAGGGATTCAGTGGCGCAGGCAATTGTTGCTGACTGGCGCACCCGGTTATGGCCTTTAAGTTTTACATCCCGAAAAAAAGCAGGAAAATAAATGTATCAACAAGAAAAGCTGGCAAAAGGAATTGACTGGGTAGTGGTATTTCTGTATATCGCTCTGGTGGCCATTGGTATACTCTGTATTTTTATGGTGGAGTATAATCCTGAAGTTAATTGGGCATCAGCCTTTATCTCCGGGAAGACCGAGTACAGCAAACAGCTCATCTTTGCGGGAATCTGCGCGCTGATGGCCATCTTTATCCTTTTAAGCGACAGTAAACTTTATACAGCTTTTGCGAACCTGACCTATTTATTCGGGATACTGCTCATGCTGTCCACCTTTGTTTTGGGTAGGAATATCAATGGATCCAAGAGCTGGATTCCCTTAGGCGGGGGATTTAACCTGCAGCCTGCCGAGCTTTGTAAGATCTTTACTTCCCTTGCGCTGGCCAAGTTCCTGTCGATGCAGGAACTGGATTTCAGTAAACTAAAATCCCAGTTAATTGCGGCATTTATTGCCTTATTCCCTGCATTTCTCTCTATCACCCAGAATGAAACTGGGTTGGCGCTGGTTTATTGCTGTTTCTTTATCGTCATGTTCAGAGAAGGGCTCCCCGGATCTATTTTGCTTGTCGGGTTTTCTTTCGGGGTACTGGTTGTCGCGACCCTGATTATGGAGCCAAATACGCTGGCGATTATTCTGACGGTAATCGCGATTGCCACGATTTATATTCTTCGTAAAAAAATTAAGCGCAGTCGCCGGATACTGGCCTTGATTGTCTTTCTCTGGGCAGCCTGTGTGGGGATCCAGCGGTTTGCGGTGCCTTACATATTCAATAATATTCTGCAATGCTATCAGTCCACCAGGGTTTATGCCATGGTAGGCAGAGCCTATGATTGTACCCAGAACAGAAGCAGTATTCAGAAGCTGGAAAACAATAAGACTTATGCCAAACCGGATGATTACAATGTCCGTCAAAGTAAGATCGCTATTGGTTCCGGTGGCCTGTTTGGCCGCGGGTTTCTGAAAGGAACACAGACTAGAGGTAAATATGTGCCGGAACAGCAGACTGATTTTGTCTTTACATCCTTAGGAGAGGCGTTTGGGTTCATGGGCAGTCTTACTTTTTTATTAATTTACCTGGCTTTATTATTCAGGATTGTCAAGATTGCAGAACGGCAGCGAAGTGTCTTTTCAAGGGTGTATGCTTATTGCGTTGCCAGCATCCTGCTTATGCATATTGGGATTAATGTTTGTATGACCATCGGCCTCTTCCCTGTAGTCGGTATTCCGCTACCTTTGGTAAGCTATGGCGGATCCTCTCTTTTGACTTTTACCATTCTGATCTTTATTATGCTCAGGCTGGATGCGGACCGGCAGATGGTTTTAAGATAGGACTAGCAATGTTTTAATTTACGTGTTAAAAAACACAGCCATGAAATTAGACATAGAATCGTTTTTCAAATTTATATTACCGTTCAGGGATAGTTCGTCGAGCCTGGTTTTTGAGAACCCTACGGATAATACCCTTAGAAAAGACGCTGAGCAGACGGTAATTACGGTATATGCATATAACGCGGATGAATTATTAACCTACAGTTTAAATGACATAAAGGAATGCCAGCAGTTTGTTCGGTCAGACAAAGTCATTTGGATTAATGTGGACGGGCTCCGGCGTGCAGAAGTTAATAGTCTCTGTAAAATCTTTAATATCCATCAACTGGTGGAGGAAGATATCCTGTCTGTGGATCAGCGACCTAAAAGTGATTTTTTTGAAGAGTTTGTTTACTGTCTGCTATATCAGTTGTACTTGGATCCGGACTGGAATGAACTGAAGCGGGAGCAGATTTCCATGGTACTCGGTAATAATTTTGTATTGACCTTCCAGGAAGAAGCTACCCGCGATGCCTTTGATGAAGTCAGAAAGCGTCTAAACACGAAGGCCAGCAAAGTACGGCAATATGGCGCTGATTTTCTGTATTACGCTTTGGCTGATGCTATAGTAGATGATTATTTCGGAACAATGGACGATTACGGGGAAAAACTGGAAAAGGGTGAGAGTCAGCTCATCCGTTCGAATGCCCAGATCAGGATGTCCTATATCCTATTTCTGCGTAAGGAGCTTCTATTATTTAGAAGAACGATCTTTCCGGCAAGAGATGTCATCAGTAGCCTGAATAAGAATGAGAATGCGCTGTTCAACAGTAAAACACTCCGCTACCTGAAAGACGTCTATGACCATATTTTGCAGGCTGTGGAAATGGTGGAAAACTACCGGGAAGGGATGTCTAATCTGCAGGATCTGCATATGAACCAGGCGAACCTGAAGATGAATGAATCGATGAAAGTGATGGCGATTGTGACCTGCCTTTTGGCACCAGCCACAGTCATCGGGGGCATTTTCGGGATGAACTTCGGGCGTATTCCGCTTTTGCACAATCAATACGGCTTTGCCTTTGCCGTTGCCGCCATGTTGTTGATCCCGATCTGGATGGTCTATGTCTTCAAAAAAAGAGGCTGGTTCTAAAAGAAGGCAGATCCCAACCTCTTTTAATAAAACGTCCTTAAACGCTACTTAATTTTTCTGAGTTAAAAAGAGGCCGGGACCCAATTGAAATTGAGGTGCTGGCTTCTTCTATCAAAGACTGTTTTCTAGAATGCCTTCCAGCCCTGGGCCGTAATATCAAATGTATTACCGCCTTTTGTCAGAAACTTACAGCCCTCTTCTGGATCCGTCATGTAGCCTATAACACTGATCTGTTCATTCAGCACAATCTTGTCATGATCTTCCTGGCGAAGCGTGAAAATCAATTCATAATCTTCGCCGCCATTTAACGCACAAACTGTCGGATCGAGTCCAAACTTGAAGGCCGCTTGCCGGGATCTTTCATCGATCGGAAGCTTATCCTCATATATTTTACAACCCAGTCCACTTTTTCTACTGATATGCAGTATTTCGCTGGAGACCCCGTCGCTGACATCCATCATGGCGGTTGGCCGGATTTCATTTTTCTCGAAAAATTCGATAATATCTCTTCTGGCTTCTGGTTTGAGGATGCGACCTACTATATAATCTTCCCCTTCCAGGTCTGGCTGAATTTTCGGGTTGTCTAAATAGATCTTTCTTTCTCTTTCCAGTAAGGTTAAACCAAGGAATGCGCCGCCCAGGTCCCCGGAGACGCAGATTAAGTCGCCGTTACCTGCTGTACTTCTTTTGATATAGTTATCAGGGGCTACCTCCCCGATGGCCGTCACGGAAACAATAAAGCCCTTCTGTGAGGCAGAAGTATCACCACCGACCAGATCAACTTTATATTTTTCACAGGCAGCATAAACGCCTTCGTAAAATTCACTGAGCGCTTCTACGCTGAACCGGTTGCTGATGCCAAGACTGACCGTTATCTGAGTGGGTTGCGCATTCATGGCATACACATCACTGAGATTTACAATAACGCTTTTATAACCCAGATGCCTGAGCGGCGTATACATTAAATCAAAGTGGACGCCTTCTATCAGTAAATCAGTAGTGATGACGGTTTGTTTGCCGAAATGATCAATGACAGCAGCGTCATCTCCGATCGACTCAATAGTAGACACATTGTAGGTCTCAAAGTTTTTTGTCAAATGGTCGATAAGGCCGAATTCGCCTAAGGTTGCAATTTCTGTTCGATTTTCCATATTAAATTGGTTTTAGGCTGATTTGATTTTTACGCGCAGCAGCAGGTTAAATAAGGCGACGATAAGCATGGACGACACGAGCAGATGCAGGGGCTGTGCGAATGCCGGCATCTTCAGCTGGGTCATGATTAATCCAAGGAAGAGCTCAGTGATGATACAGATAAGCACCAGGAGCCCTAATTTCTGGGTGTCTTTGTGGTTGAAGGCTTTGCCAACGACAAATATGCACGCCAGGGCAGTCACCCATGCAAAGAGTTCATGTATATGTAAGGCGGAGCCGACCTGGCTGAGCCAGGTCTCCCTTTCTGTATATCTCATGGCTTTGGAGATATTATCTACTTCAGAACGGACTTCTGTACCGATCAGGATCTGGATAAAAACAAAAGTGAAGGCCAGCCAGGTCAGCCATTTTAGCGATCCCTGAATCACTTTATTTTTGTTTTCGAGTAGATGGATCATATAGACACAGATGCCGGCAATAATAAGTGCCGGGATCATATGCGCCGTGATTAACAGGACTCCCAGATTTGAATTTACAACAACTTTACCGACCCAGGCTTCAAAACCGACAAGGACAAACAGGCTAAAAGAAAGAAAGAAAATGGCTGGTCGCGATTTGCCATACTGTCTGAGGGCCTTTATATTCAGCATAATGATAAAAATGCCCAAGAGGACGGTCAGCATCCGGTTGAGGTACTCAATCCAGGTGTGAAAAGCGTTAAAAGTATGATCTATGTCCTGTTTACGCAGGTATTTTTCAAAATCGGGGGGTAACTGACCTGCATTCAGTGGTGGAATCCAGCGACCGAAACAATGCGGCCAGTCCGGACAACCCATACCGCTATGGGTGGTCCGCACGATTGATCCTGCGAGGATTACTGCAAAAATAGTATATAAAACTAATTTTGCATATCTTATAAAGCTGCGGTCTGTATCAAGCGTTGGCTTCATGTTTTCATCATTTTTTCCGGTGCAAAGGTAGCCGATTAGCCCTAAAGAAGATTGGCCGGGTAGCTGAAAGTTTATATTTTTGGGCTATGCTTTTAAATTCTTATCAAAATCAGGTCCTGGAAGCGGGCTGCGATGAAGCAGGCCGTGGCTGTTATGCTGGACCTGTTTTTGCCGCGGCGGTCATCCTGCCCGGAGATTTCTTTCATGAGAAATTAAATGATAGCAAGCAAGTGCTGGAAAAGGACCGGGAACTGCTGCGAACGATCATCGAAAAAGAGGCCTTGTGTTTTGCGGTGGCCCGGGTGGAACCAGCAGAAATTGACATTATTAATATACTAAAGGCCTCCTTTAAAGCAATGCACCTGGCGATCGGGCAGTTAACTGCGTGTCCCGAATTGCTTTTAATTGATGGGAACAGATTTACGCCCTATCCCAGGATTAAGCATAAATGTATTATTAAAGGAGACGGGCTTTATGCAAATATCGCTGCGGCCAGTATTCTTGCCAAAACCTACCGGGATGACTATATGCGTGAATTACACAAACAGTATCCGCGCTATAATTGGGCCAGTAACAAAGGGTATGGTACACTGTTTCACAGGGAAGCTATTAAAGCTTACGGCTTATGTGAACACCACCGGAAAAGCTTCAAAATTCAGACAGAAATACCTGAGCTTTTCTAACCTGCCGTAGTTCAGCCTTTACTTTTGTTTATTTACCGAATTCTTTTGTTAAGTGATTGGAAAAATAGGGGAAACCGCTCGGTATTCCGAAGGGGTTGGGTTATCTTCGTTGTATGATTATCGGATATATATTACTAGGGTTTGTCGTTTATTTTCTATATAAATTTGTAGTAGGATTTGTGCTGCCTATTATCAGGACTGCATCCGCTATGAAACGAAAAGTAGAGGAAATGAAGCGCCCTTATCAGCAAAATGCTTCCTCTGGCAGAGGCCAGCAGGAACAGGTAAATAGTGAACGGGCTTCCTCAGAGCCGGCAGATTCCGGCAGAAGTGGATTCAGTAGATTTCGGGCGGGTAGACCTGCCGGTAAATCTAAGACTGCAACCGGTTCCGATGTCAGACCTGCTAAGGCAGATTATATTGATTTTGAAGAAATAAAATAAGAAATGTGCCCGGCGCAAATGACTGGCAATAAGCGTAATTACAAAATAAAGAATAAACTATAAATCCAGTTGATGTAAATCAGCTGGATTTTTTAATAACAGCGTCTGTAACCCGGCCATATCAGCACCTTTTATATTGCCCAGCGTGTCGTCAATGAATAAAGTCTCTGCTGCATTTAAGCCTTCGAGCGCGATGAGTTTTCTGAAAGCCTCCGGGTGAGGTTTTCTGATGCCAATCTCGTGTGAGAACCATGCTTTTTTAAAGAGACTTTCTAATCTCATTCCATCAAATGTTTTAATGAACTGCGCAGCAAAATAATCATAATGCACCTGGTTGGTATTGGAAAATAAATAAGTATTATACTGCTGCCCGATACGACTGAGCCAGGCAATATTTTCTTTCGAAAAATCAAGTAACATGGCATTCCATGCCTGTTCAATCTGCAGGTCAGAAATTTTTGTTTGGGTGACTTCTCTGAACTCTTTGTAAAAACCGGCAGGAGAAACCGTTCCAATTTCGAGCCGTTCAAATAGATCACTGGCGTGGTGTTGGGTAAAATGGCTGGCAGCGTCAGTAATACCTAAGGCTTCAAAAGCACGGTGCGTGGCCTGAAAATTAATATGCAGTAGCACACCGCCGAGATCTAAAATAATGTTTTTGATTCGGGCCTTATCAGGGGTCTTTTGGATCGTATTATTTTCCATAATTCAGTGTTGCAAATTTATAGGAATTTACCGCATTCAATGAATCTAAGCCTGTTAAGAAATACACTTCTCTGGAGACATTTTAAGCAATTGACGCTAATATGCTGTATATCAACAATATATAAAAAAGATGAAAAAAAATACTATAAAAGTCTACCGAAACAGTAGACTTTTATTATGTTTGCACCGCGGATAATTTAAAGCCTGACTGCTTCTTTATGTTTGGGGAATATATAATGTTATCAGAGGGGTCTTTAATTTATACCAGTGGGTCAATGCAGAAATGCACTTTTTTTTGTTCGTTTAGTCTACTAAAATAGTAGACCAATAAAATATTTATATATGCATCATTTGTTTTTGCTAATGCCGAAAGGTGGCCTGTCCAGTTGCAATAGTGTACTTCTTCCCGGAACACTAACAGATCATTTCAGGACTTTCATTAAAAAATTAAACAAATGAAAATTAATCATAAGCCCATTTTTTGGGCGGCTTTCTCTCTTGTCGGTTTTATCGGCCCTTTGCATGCTCAGAAAAAAGTGACACATCAAAGCCTTTATTGGGTAAGGTATTATGGAAAATATAAATTATCGGATAATTGGGGTATCAATCTTGAATTTGAGGACAGACGGTTCTTTAAAGATAACCGGCAGTTAAACGCTGTATTGCCGCGGGTGGCGGTTGAACGTAAATTAGGCGCCGGCTGGGCAGCCGGTGCCGGATTCACCTACTATACGGCAGCTAATCCGGCGGATCCTACAAAAGATGTTCAGGTGACAGTGCCAGAACTACGTCCTCATCAATATCTCACTTCTGGACAGAAGATTGGTGATTTAGGAATCAGTCACCGGTTTCAGGTGGAAGAACGGTGGATCCATAACAGTTCTGCTACTGAATTAACACCGGGCTATAAGTTTCAGGGTAGGTTCAGATATCAGCTTCAGGCTCAATATCCCCTTGTAAAGCGTCCTACCGCTGCCGGATCATTGGCGGTTAAAGCTGCTGATGAGATCCTGCTCAACTTCGGACATTCTATCGTGGCCAATACATTTGATCAGAACCGGGTGTATGTCGGGTTGAATTACGGCATATCTGAACAGGTGCAGGTGGAGCTCGGTTATCTTAACTGGTTTCAGGAGCGCAGCTCCGGTGATCAGTATTACGCCCGGGATAATGTGCGGCTGACGATTTATCACAGCATTAAATTCTACTAACCAAAACGCTTAAAAAAATATTGTATTAAACAAATCTATCCAAATTATTAAATAGTATTCATGAAAAAGATAACGAAAAAAGAAACAAGAATAAAGCAGCGCCTTCTCGCAGTACTGTTATTAACGCTACCCTTTGCTTTTTATTCCTGCGGTGGTAACGCTTCCAAAAATGTGACCATAACGGGTGCCTTTGCACTTTACCCGTTAGGTGTAAAGTGGGCGGAGCAGTTTAAAGTGCTGCACCCGGACCTTCGTTTTGATGTATCCGCGGGCGGAGCGGGCAAGGGGTTGACTGATGTACTGGCAGGTGCTGCTGATGTCGCCATGTTTTCAAGATTGTTGACGCCGGAAGAAGAGAAAAAAGATATTTGGGTCTTTGCTGTTGCCAAGGATGCGGTACTTCCGACTTTTAGTCTGACCAATCCACTTGGTGGAATTATCCACCGTAAGGGACTGACTCATGATCAGTTGAAGGAGGTTTATTTATCTGGAAAGAAAGATCTCTCTTGGGGTAGCTTATTAGATACTACTGTAACGAATCCGGTTGTCGTTTATACCAGGTCAGATGCGGCTGGTGCTGCAGATACCTGGGCTGCTTATTTTGATAGCAAACAGGAAAATATTAAAGGAACCGGTATCTATGGAGATCCGGGACTTGCTGAAGCCGTCGGGAAGGATCAGTATAGTGTAGGCTTTAATAATGTGGCCTATGCCTATGATATTACAACGGGTAAGAAAAGGCCGGGTATTGATGTGATTCCCATCGACAGAAATAATAACCGGGTGATCGATGCGAATGAGGATTTTTATGATAATGCAGATAGTGTTTTAAATGCAATCTCCGATGGTCGTTACCCGTCCCCTCCGGCCAGAGATCTTTATTTTATAACAAAAGGAAAGCCCACTGATCCGGATGTCATCAGTTTTCTGAAATGGGTATTGACAGATGGACAGAAGTATGTAAAGGCGGCCGGGTATGTGCCTTTGACTCCTGAGAAGATTAAGGAGCAATTAGCTAAGCTGAATTAACACTAACTATAGAAAAACAAGACGATAAGATGGCAGCGTTTTTTTCGATACCAGTAAAATGGACTAACCGGATTTCTAATGTATGGCTAAATGTAGCAGTGGTATTTCTGATCCTACTGCCCCTGGCAATTGGGCTTGGACTTGTGATCAAGTCTTTGCCACTCTTCCAGGGTCACTCCCTGGGTAAACTTATGGGATCCTCTGCATGGTCGCCCTTACAAGGGGAATTTGGTTTTTTTGCTTTTATAATGGGGTCGATTTGGGTGACGCTGCTATCTTTTGTTTTGTCTGCACCTGTTTGCTTACTGGCGGCTATTTATCTAACGCAATATGCGCCCCGGTGGCTGACACAGGCGATGTATTTTGTAATTGACGTGTTGGCAGGTATCCCCTCGGTCGTTTATGGGGTTTGGGGGGTATTGGTAATTGTACCGCTACTGGCGCACTATGTTGCACCGGCATTTGGCTTTACGACAACTGGCTATTGTTTATTATCGGGCG
>DATJDF010000662.1:0-9507 GCA_035497555.1 Arachidicoccus sp.
TTGTAGCTGATCCTCTGAGAGCAATCCCGTCTTCAGCTTTTCTAAATCCTCCTTCCAGGCGGTGCCTTCCTTTAACTGGCCTGCGAGTTTGTATAACTGCCCGGTAATTTCCTGACGGATGGAATGATTCGGGTCCTGCTGAATTTCATGGAGATAATTGGCTAATCCAACGGTTATGCGGTTGGCCAGCATATTATCCACAAATCCCGGAACAAGTATCCCACTTTCTTTTTTTACACGCTTTCTGACCATGTCTTCATTTTCAGCTACGAAAACCTTAATCTTGTCCAGCAAAAAATCCAGTAGTTCGCTGTGCTGTCCGTGATCAACTAAATAATCCAGTGCATTACCGAGTAAGGGCCCCATTCGAAAGGCGGTCAATAAATCCGCGCCTTTTTCTTTGATAAATCGACTGGCATCCTGATCACTGGTCTTTTCAAGTAGCTGTAGTAACATCTGCCCGGTTTCCGATAAAATCAGGCGCCTGTTTTTTTTCGATTCCAACCAGGTGGCGGCCGTGCCTGCCACTTCAATTTTATTAATATAGGGCTTTAAGGTCGAGGGATTCAGAAAATTCTCCACCACAAAGCTGCCCAGATTATTACCGATATCCTTTTTTTTTCTTTCAATCAGATTGGTATGCGGGATTTTAAGCCCCATTGGATGATGGAAAAGGGCGGTCACTGCAAACCAGTCTGCCAGGGCACCCACCATCGCAGCTTCGGCAAAGGCCTTGACAAAACCCATCCAGGCACTTGGCGCGTGTTTGAGCAAATAAACCATCAAGAAGTAAATCACCACCATCAATACAAAAAAGAAAGTAGCCAACCTTTTGTGATTTTTTAACTGCTTTTTTTTCAGGTCCTGAATTTCTGATTGCATAGGTATCATTCTGTATTCTGTATATTTCTACTAAAAATTAGCGCTCTGAACAATATAAAAGTACAGAAATCAGGCCATTACCATGCATAAAAGCTGCTAAGGATGATGCTGCAGTTTTATTGTCGGGCATTTTCACCTGCTATCAGGTCCTTAAAATGCTTGTTGCCCGGCCTTTGACATCCTTTTACAGAAAAGCCGGCCTTGTTAAAGGGCCGGCTTTTTCTCATAATTAAAAATAGAAGGATGCAATACAGCTCAGGATAAAGTAGCCATTTCTAATGGGGCTACTTTTTTCTTAAAGGGATATTTTCTTTGCGATGCTTTTTGGAACAGACTTCTTGTTTACCAAAAGAGAAGTTGTTTTATACTGCACATAGGCTTTGGAAACATACAAAAACCCATCATAGTCATTTTTTGTTCCCCATGAATTCTTTACGATGTAGAATTCCTGGCCGTCCTGGTCTTTTGCCAGTCCTACGATGTGCATACCATGATCATCTGTAGTGGTATAATTTTCCAACCCTTGCTGACGGATTTCAGGGGTGATTTTGAGCTCAGTGCGGTCACCATTATAGATAGCTGCTTTTTCACTCCGGTTTAATTTTTTACCTTCAATTTCAAGGGCATTCTTTGGTACGAATGCAACGCCGTTTGGCCAGCTGAAATATGGTTCAGATACATCTGCACCCCAACCGACAGTATACCCGTTTTTTAAAGCATTGTCAATGATATCCGTCATATCGGTAGGCGTGATATTATAGTCCCATTGGTAGGCCCAATTATCAGATGCCATCATCATGGCTTTCTGGTAGTAGGGAGTGGAGGTCTGGGAAATAAACTCTATATAATTATTTGCATCCAGATGTGCCACTTCTTTGGCGAAAGACTCTGGCGTATATGTTTTTCCATTATAAACAAAACTGGCCGGTACAGCGCCTAAACTATCATCCAGAATTTTCTCGAATGCAGCTTTCCATGCGGCTGGATCAATCTTTCCTTTTGTTCCAACGACTGTATCGAGTAATTCTTTCAGTTTCTTCTGCATGGGTCCAAAACGGTTGATGGATTTACCACCTACTAAACCTGTGTAGACAGATTCAGGCATGGTGCCATATTTTGCATACATATTAATGACGTCATGGCCTTCGCCACCATCGCCCCAGTTCAGACCGCCTTGCATTAAGACATAGGCATTTGCCTTTTCCATATAGGCTTTGCGTACTGTATAGATTTTCGATAAATGGACCGGGGGCTGACCGTTTTTAATCATTTCTGATTCTAAGAATGAATTAGCAGAATAACTCCAGCAGGTTCCTGACGAACCCTGATTTTCAACCGGTGTAGTTGATAAATCAATGACATTTTTAAAACTAAATCCCTGCTTTGCAGCTTCGGTTGCATTTTCACTCGCTTTTTTGACTAGATCAACTTGTGCGGAAGCTACGGTAATAGCTAGCATGACCGCAAAAGCGGAAAGAAGCGTTCTTTTCATTGTTTTCTTTGATTGGTTATAAATGTTGTTTGTCTTAAACCTATTTTTGTACGTCCACAAATTATTACATTATACCTATTCGAACTTTGACCTTCAAAAATAGCCTTGGTTAAACGAAGTGCCAAAGTTAATGTTTCGAATGTAGAATTAAAAAAAAATCTAAACAATTGTTAGTTTTGAGCCTGGCAACCGGATTTAGCCGTCGCTTTTTCAAGTTGGTGAAAGGACAAATCCATCAGTTCAAATTTTCCTTCGGGATCCGGATAGGAAAAATGCCACCATTCTGTAGAAAGCGCCTTAAAGCCGGACGCTGTCATGCCTTGCTTCAGCAGCTTTCTGTTTTGAAGGACATTTTCAGGCAGCTTCATATAATCCTGATGTGCTTTTTTGGTGAAATTATCAAATCCGGTCGGCATCTGTAAGGGTTCGCCAGTGCGCAGATCATATAGACTCAGGTCCACACAGATACCTTTATTATGACCACTGCCATGGCTTGGATCGGCGGCATACCTGTTATCAGGGACGACCTCCCACATGCGTTGGGTCACGCTGTACGGACGGTAAGCATCATAAATAATCAGACCATACCCCATGTCTCTGAATTTATCTGCCGCATGCTGAAGTGCCTTGGCTACCGGTAGCCGAAGATAGGCCGCCGGGTTTTTATAGAGCAGCTGGCCGGTGAAATTTTGGGTTGTCCCGTACACAAAGGCTGTTTTCAGATCCTTAATATAATCTTTTAATGGTACAAGTGCGCTGCTGCTGTCCGCTGCAACCCTTGCCTGATACTGATTGATTTGTTCAATAATTTTCAAACCATATTTGTTTTTTTTGTATGTTTGAGCATTTAAAGCGCTAAAGAAGACGGATCCCATCAGTAGGCATCCCGTCAATAAAATAATATTTTGAAGGTTCTGGTGTCGTTTTCCAAATAAAGCGTGCCTTGTCATGGAACCAATTTAACGCAAATAATGGACATACATGTTGAGTATACACCTCAAAACTCATTTTTTATTGTTTTTTTTGTTTTTATTCCTGGGTAAAACGCCGCTGCATGCCCAGACGGCGAATAAAAATGTAAAAATCACCACCGGAGAAGACGGTCAGAAAATCGTTTTTGGTAAAGCATCACATTATAGTCGTAGTCTTGAAGGCTCAAAAACAGCCATAGGTACCCGGTACAGGAATGAAAAATTGACCGCTGCCAGTAATTTTTTCAAATTAAGGACTTGGGTTAAAGTGACCCGGATAAGTAATGGCCGCTCTGTAAGGGTATATATTAATGACAGAATGCATTCCTCAATGGCCAAAAAAGGCCGGGTAGTTGACTTGTCGGTCGCTGCGGCAAAAAAATTGAATTTCCTGGGGTCTGTCGGCATTACCCGTGTCAAAGTAGAGGCGCTTCCAAAAGACTGGGTAGAAGACGAGGACGAGTAACTCCATATTTTTAATTGCTAACTTGTTAAAGCTGCGATAGAAATAATTTCTACCGCTTTATCATAGTTAATTTTGTTTTCCCGAGATTTTATCAGGAATTTAGCGCACGCAAATATAACGTACAAAATTCAACTTCAATAATGACAAAGAGATATTGGGTTTTTCCACTTCTAATTATGGCGGTTGCCTGTGGTAATAATACACCGGACGAGTCGCAGCAGGCGGTTACCCAAAAAGATTATTCGGTAGTGAAAATCTATCCACATAACTCGGCAACTTTTACGGAGGGACTCTACCTGAAGGGGCAAACGATGTATGAGAGTGCTGGCAACAAGGGAAAAAGCAAATTATTGGTTTATGACCTTGCCAGTGGTAAGGTCAGCCAGTCTTTAGATCTTGATAAGTCATTATTTGGCGAAGGCATCAGTGAAGTGGATGGCAAGATTTATCAGCTTACCTGGCAGGACCATAAAGTATTTGTCTATGACGGTAAAACCCTGGCCCTGATTAAGCAAATGACCTGGCCTTATGAGGGCTGGGGGATGACTACTGATGGCAAAAATCTCATTATCAGTGTTGGCAGCAGTAATATTTATTATGTCAATCCGGCAGACTTCTCTATTATCAGGACAGTAGGTGTAACCAATAATTACGGCCCGCTGTCTATGATTAATGAATTGGAATACGTGGACGGTTTTATCTATGCCAACGTTTGGCAAACGGATAATATCGTCAAAATTGATCCGGCTAGCGGTGCTGTCGTTAAAACCCTGGATCTTGCAGGCATCAGGGAAGATAATGGCATATCGCCTACGGGTGACTGGTTAAATGGAATTGCCTATAATCCGACGAATAAAACCTTACTGATTACCGGTAAGCACTGGTCCAATATTTTTGAAATCAAATTGAAATAAAAATATTGAACGGTAAAATTATAATCTAATAAGCTGATATTTATATGTTTATGCCTGTTTATTAGATTAAAATTTAAGTTATTAATTTGAATTTATACTAATGGATATACCCTGTTCAGAACGGGAACTCTTCGTCATAAAAAAGATTGCTGCGGCTGCCGGCGAGATGGGCACACCTGCGTTTATTATCGGCGGGTTCGTGCGGGATAAACTTTTGGGGCGGCCGACAAAGGATTTGGATCTGGTCTGTCTGGGTGACGGAATTAGTTTTGCCAAACAGATAGCAGACCGGTTTCATCCAAAACCACCTGTGACCTTATTTAAAACTTTTGGTACGGCGCAGATTAAATTACATGATCTGGAAATAGAAGTAGTGGGTGCCCGCAAAGAGAGCTACCAACAGGACAGTAGAAAGCCTGAAGTTGTACCCGGCACCTTAGCGGAAGATCAGGCACGGCGAGATTTTACCATAAATGCACTTTCCATTGGGCTTAATAAGGAGGATTTTGGCGAGCTTATAGATCCGTTTAACGGGCTGAAAGATTTACGGCATAAAATAATCCGTACCCCTTTGGCACCGGCACAAACTTATAGCGATGATCCCCTGCGTATGCTCAGGGCGATCCGCTTTGCCACTCAACTGAATTTCACAATTGAGGCCGACTCTCTGGCGGCCATTACCCAGGAGAAAGACAGGATCAAAATCATTTCCAGGGAACGGATAGCAGACGAGCTCAACAAAATCATGCTGGCAAAAAAACCTTCCATAGGCTGGGACCTGATGTTCAGAACAGGCCTGCTGGAACTGGTATTCCCGCAGATGGCAGCCCTTGCAGGCGCGGAGCATGTGGAGGGCATCGGACATAAAGACAACTTTTATCATACGATACAGGTGATTGATAATATAGCCCGGCATACTGCTGATCTATGGCTCAGATGGGCTGCTTTACTCCACGATATAGGCGAACCTGACACCAAGCGCTTTGAAAAGGGCCATGGCTGGACCTTTCATGGCCACGAGATACTGGGCGCCAAAATGGTTCCTAAAATCTTTGCACAACTTAAGCTGCCCTTAAATGAAAAAATGCGGTATGTGCAGAAACTGGTTTCCCTGCATATGCGCCCTGTCAGCCTGACAAAAGAAAACATTACCGACAGTGCTGTGCGTAGGTTGTTATTCGATGCCGGGGAGCTTACCGATGATCTGATGACCCTGTGTGAGGCGGATATTACCAGTAAGAATCCTAATAAAGTGCGGCGTTACCTTCAGAATTTTGAAATGGTACGCGGTAGAATGGTAGAGGTGGAAGACTCAGACCGCATTAGAAATTGGCAACCCCCGATTACGGGCGCCTGTATTATGGCAACCTTCAATTTGACGCCCAGCCGGGAGGTGGGAATCATTAAGGATGCCATCCGGGAAGCCATTTTGGATGGAGTTATCCCCAATGAGTATGAACCTGCTTTTGCCTTGATGCTGGAAAAAGGGAAGTCCATGGGGTTAATCCCGGTGACTGAAAGTTAATAGCTGTGCAGGTGATTGAAAGTAACGAAGGTTCTTTCATCACCCGATACCGAAAAGTGAAGGTCGATAATCAGGTTTTTATGTCAATATTGGCAGTAGTGATTCGCTGCATAGTTTTTGTGCAATACTGGTATGTCTTACTATTTATTGTAAGTCGGGTTACAAATAGTAAAAAATTTAATTTGTAATATTTTTTTGATTTTTTAAACTGAGATTGAAATGGCTGTATTAAAATTTAGAGTGTACGTGGAGGAAGACAACGGTGTTTACAGGGATGTAGTCATTAAGACCTCACAGCATTTTCAGGATTTACATCAATGTATTTTACTGGCCTATGGATTTGATCAAAAGCATGAGGCAACCTTTTACAGAAGTAATGAGGGTTGGCAGCGCGGTCGCCAGATTACCCTGGCCAAATATGATCAAGCCTATAAAGTTGAGCCGCTGATTATGGCCAGTACCGTCATCAGTACAGAAATCCGCGACACCAACCAGCATTTTATTTACGAATATGACTTTGCAAAGAACTGGATTTTTATGATTGAATTGATTGGCATCAATAAGGAAGTGGATCCTAAAAAATCCTATCCCTATGTCAGCCGGGTAGAAGGCGTAGGACCGCAGCAATACGGGACCAAAAACCTGCTATCTGATCAATTTGTAGATATCGAGGAAAAATATGATCTGGACAAGAATACTGAAGGATTTGGCAGGGAAGGACAGGATCCCGAATCTGAGGATCAGCAGGACGATTTTGCATCCGACCCGGATCTGATTGATGAAGACTGAGTTACATACATTTTTAAACCGCAATTAAACGCTCCTGGTCTCTTGAAAAATACTGCGAATTTAATGGTTTTTTAAGGAGGATTAACCTAATTTTTTTTAGCATTCGGTGCAAATTTCGTAATATTGTATTTATTCATTCAATAAACAAATGATTTCAGATATACCTCCGGCTGATAATACCGTTGAAATATATAAAGTATTTTTGACCATTTTTCTGGTTTTATTAAATGGTTTTTTCGTTGCTGCTGAATTTGCGATTGTCAAAGTTCGAACTTCCCAAATTACTACTTCAAAAGGCGCCTCCCAAAAACTGGTCAATACAGCAAGGAAAGTGACCAATAACCTGGATAATTACCTGGCAGCCACTCAGTTGGGCGTTACGCTTGCATCTCTTGGATTGGGTTGGGTAGGGGAAAGTGTAATGACGGGCGTTGTCCAGCATATTTTTCACTTATTTTCAGTCAATATCGATACGCCTACAGCAAGTAAGGTAGCTATTATTCTGGCCTTTGTACTGATCACGATACTTCATATTGTTTTCGGTGAACTGGCACCCAAATCAATCGCTATCCGTAAAGCACCACAGACCACCCTGGTGGTTGCGATGCCGCTCCATATTTTCTATTTTATTTTCCGGCCGTTTATCTTCATGCTGAATTATATGGCCAATCTCATCTTGAAGCTCTTTGGCATCGATCCGGTAAAAGAACAGGATATACATACGGAAGAGGAAATCAAGATGATCATTACCGAAAGTGAGGAAGGCGGAGCTATTGAAGATTCGGAGCGGGAACTTATCAACAATGTATTTGATTTTGATTCCCGGCGTGTCAGAGATATTCTGACCCACCGCAAGGATATTGTCGCACTCGATATTGACACCAGTTTTGACCAGATTGTTAATACGGTCGTTGAAGAAGGTTATTCCCGGTACCCGGTCTATAAGGATACCCTTAATGAACTGGTGGGTATACTGACTGTAAAAGATATTTTACAATTTGTCAATGCAGGTAAAACCCGCGACATCAAAAAAATCCTCCGTCCCGTATTCTATATACCGGACAGCATGAAAATTAAGGATCTGCTGAAATCATTCCAGAAAGACCATTTACAGATTTCGGTGGTAACCGATGAGTATGGCGATATCGCTGGTATTGTTACAATGGAGGATATATTAGAGGAGCTTGTCGGTGATATCCAGGATGAACATGACGCGGAATTGCCAATCGTTGTCGAGCAGACTGATGGCAGCTTCCTGGTGCAATCCCATGAAACTTTAGAAGATATCAATGAATATCTTCCCAAGGAATTCCCAATCATTGATGATGATTATTCTACCCTGTCCGGGCTGATAACATTCCGTCATGGCAGTGTACCCGTTGAGGGTGAAGTGCTCCAGCTGGACGGCTATGAAATGACGATTCTAAAAATGTTCCGTAGCTCCGTCGAAAAAGTGCGGTTGCGCATGTTACCGGAAAGATCCAAAAATGACAATTCAGATAATTAGCAGGTAATACACATTTTCCTTCGAGCCCAAATACAGGGCAGAACGGGTAGCGGTTCCTTTCCTTTAAAAGGATATTATGGATAGCGCATTTAGTATAGCATGCCTTTTGCAATGATGTACCGGGTTAATTTTTAGCAAATGCGGCTATTTTCTCCTTTCCTTAAGGGATAGATTATAAATATCAACCTACATTTAATATCTTTACGACCATAAAAAATTGAACTTTTATCCGATGAATGATATCGAAAAATTTTTCAGAAATAACAATGGCAGACTTATTAATAAATGGCACCATTACTTTGATGTCTACGACCGGTATTTCTCTAAATACCGGGGTAAGGAAGTCGTCGTGCTGGAAATCGGCGTTTTTCAAGGCGGTAGTTTACAGATGTGGCGTGATTATTTTGGTCCAAATCTTAAATTATACGCCATTGATATAGATCCTAATTGTAAAAAATTTGAGGACGAAAACACAACCATTTTTATCGGATCGCAGTCAGATCGGAATTTTTTACGGGAAACCTTAAAGAAATTGCCGCATCTGGATATACTCATTGATGACGGCGGTCATACAATGAAACAACAAATCGTTTCCTTTGAGGAACTCTTTTCTCATATCAAATCTGACGGTATCTATTTATGTGAAGATCTGCATACTTCTTACTGGAATGTATACGGCGGGGGCTACAGGAGGCAGAACTCTTTTATTGAATATTCTAAAAAATGGATTGATTACCTCAATGCTTTTCACTCTAATTCCAGTAGACTTAAGGTCAATGACTTTACAAAATCCGTCCGCGCCATCCACTACTATGATAGCATGGTGATACTGGAAAAAGAAGTGATTCAGCCGCCAAGTTCCAGCACTACAGGATCACCTTCGATTCCGAATCCCACGGCGATAAGAAAGAAAAATTTCATTGAAAGGAATTTTAATTTATTGATGGGGAAGCTGAATTTA
>DATJDF010000663.1:0-7784 GCA_035497555.1 Arachidicoccus sp.
CTCGGCATATTCGCGGGTGATCTTGTATAGGGTTTCAGCTTGTTTAGAATTTGTCTGGAAAAACGATTTAGGACTGATTTTGAATTTAAAATCTTCCAAATGCTCAATAATGTACCCTTTCCCCTTGACAATGACGGGTTCCAGGTCATACAGACTGTCATTTTTCTTTTCATTGATCATATAGAGCAGACAGGTGATTTCCGGGAATTTTTCAATGAGCAAGTTTAAAAGTGCTTTGCCATTTTCCTGATCCTCATAACCAAATACCACGTTTACCATAAGGGCACCGGTCGTCGTATTGCGCACCTGTACGGTGCGGATCCAGCCTGTGTGCATGCGGATATCGTAAAAGGGTAGATGTCGCAGCCGGGCAAACTGGGCAATGAATTTCCTGATTTTATTGGTCGGTTCTACTTGCAGGTGGCAAATATCGATTTCGACAACTCGGTCAAAAAAGCCTTTTGCATGAAAACCAGCCACTCCGTGCTGAGCGGTGGGGTCAAAGTTTTCACCAGCGGCTTTAATAGCAGCCAGCGCATCATTAGGGATATACTGCTTGGTGGAATAGGTATATTCCATCTTATTGCGGTAACCAACGGTCTCCTGGCAACCAATGATGGGTTCGATCTCAGGAAATGGGAACTTGCCGATCCTTTGAAAATTGTCTGCTACCTGCTTGTGTTTGTAAAATAACTGCTTCTCATACGGCAACGACTGCCAGGAACAGCCGCCACAAATCCCGAAATGTTCACAGAACGGAGTAATTCTATCCGGAGAATAGGCTTTAAAAGCCACCGGAAAGCCTTCGGACCAGTCCTTTTTGTTTTTAGTCAGCTGGACATCCAGGACATCACCGGGTATACAATTTTCGATAAAAATGACTTTTCCGTCTCTTTTACCAATGGATTTGCCTTCGGCAGCGTAATCTTCGACCAGCAGGTCCTCAACAATGATTTTTAAGCGCTTTTTTCTCACCTGGCAAAGATAATGGATGATTCGGCAAAACCTAAATACGCTGCGGCCTTAATTTGTTAGCGAATTACTTATTTTTGTGGTATTCTACCTGGATTTTAATATATAGTGTAAGAAACCGGCCAAAATTATTTTACAATATAAATATTAAGCTGTACTTTTGCGTTCGAATAAAAGAAAGTAGAAAATTTTAAAAGAGGTTTAAAAACAGATCTTAATGTCTTATTTAACAAAAGAAAAAACAGCAGCAATTTTTGCTAAATTCGGTGGAAACGCCGCTAACTCAGGCTCTATTGAAGGCCAGGTCGCCTTATTAACAGAGCGGATTCTGGGTATTTCGGGCCATCTGAAAGAAAATAAAAAAGATTTCTCTTCCCAACGTGGTTTGATGAAAATGGTCGGACAGCGTAAACGCTTACTCGCATACATGCAGAAGCATAATTTACAAGGCTACCGTTCACTTATCGAGCAGTTAGGATTAAGAAAATAAATCATATAGTGATCTACGCATGCTATTCCCAACGTACAGATTCTTGTTAGTTGGGAATAGTTTTTTGTAGTGAACTGTTTTTCAGTCATCCGTAATGAAGTTTTATCGTGCCAATTCCAAAATTCCCGCCTTATTCTATCAGCACGACTTCCTTACAAATACAAAAAATTATTTATGTTAACACAACCGTTAAGTGTTTCTTTTGACCTGGGTGGTGGCCGCGAGGTGTTTATAGAAACAGGCAAAGTGGCCAGACAGGCCGATGGAGCCGTTACGATCCGCCAGGGCAATAATATTATACTCGCAACCGTAGTTGCAAGCCAGGAAGCAAGAGAGGGACAGTCATTTTTTCCTTTAAGTGTTGATTATCAGGAGAAATTTGCTTCTGCTGGTCGTATTCCGGGGTCTTTTTTCAAAAGAGAAGGCCGTTTGAATGATTATGAAATCCTGACCAGCCGGTTAATTGACCGCGCTTTGCGCCCTTTATTTCCAGACGATTACCTATGTGATGTTCAGGTTTTAATCAGCTTGGTTTCCAGCGACAATGAAATTCTGCCCGATGCGCTGGCTTGTCTGGCCGCTTCCGCAGCCCTAGCTGTTTCTGATGTTCCTATTAAAGAAATCATTTCAGAGGTCAGGGTTGCACGTATTGACGGTAAGTTTGTTGTTAACCCAACACGTACTGAACTGGCAAATGCAGATATCAATCTGATCATTGCTGCTACCGAGAAAAACCTGATGATGGTTGAAGGTGAAAGTAAGGAGTGTAGCGAAGAAGACCTGATTGAAGCACTCGGTATTGCTCATGAAGCCATCCGCGTTCAGATCAAAGCTCAGGAAAAACTGCGTGATCTGAAAGGTATCACTGCCAAAAGAGATTATAAAAAACCTGCGTTGGATGAATCTATCCAAGAAAAAGTCGCTGCTTTTGCTACCGATAAGATACTGGAGATTGCTCATGCATTTACAGCAAAACATATTAGAAGTGATGCTTTCAAAGCCCTGAAAGTCGAATTAATTGAAAGTTTTGGTGAAGAACCAGAAGCTGAGACCATTCGCCTGGCTAAAAAGTATTATGAAGATCTTCAATGGGAATTGGTGCGTAAAATGATGCTTGAAGAACGCATCCGCCTGGATGGTCGTAAATTAGATCAGGTGCGCCCGCTGGCTATGGAAATCGATCCATTGCCTACTCCGCACGGTTCTGCATTATTCACTCGTGGTGAAACACAGTCACTTTCCACAGTCACTTTAGGTACGCCACTTGATGAATTACTGATTGAAACTGCTGCGACTTCCAATTATTCCAAATTCTATTTACATTATAATTTTCCTCCGTTTTCTACCGGTGAAACCAAACCAATGCGTGGACCTGGCCGCAGAGAAGTAGGTCATGGTAACCTGGCAATGAGAAGCCTGAAACAAATGATCCCAACAGGAGAATATCCGTATACGATCCGTATTATCAGTGATGTGCTGGAATCCAATGGTTCTTCTTCAATGGCCACTGTCTGTGCAGGTTCACTTGCACTTATGGACGCTGGAGTACCAGTTCCGAAACACGTTGGTGGTATCGCAATGGGACTCATTACCCGTGAAGATGGTAAGTACGCAATTTTATCTGATATTCTGGGAGATGAAGATCACCTGGGTGATATGGATTTCAAGGTAACAGGTACGAGAGACGGTATTTGCGGTGTTCAGATGGATATTAAAGTAGACGGTTTGAGCATGGAAGTGATGCGTGAGGCGTTAACTCAGGCAAAAGCTGGTCGTTTACATATATTAGATGCGATGTATAGTTGTATCGGTGCAGCGCATGATGATGTGAAACCACATGCTCCTAGAATGGTTAAAATCATTATCGATAAGGAATTTATCGGTGCTGTGATCGGACCCGGTGGGAAAGTGATCCAGGAATTACAGAAAGAAACAGGTACGACTATCAATATCGAAGAAGTAAACGAAAAAGGCGAGGTCAGCATCTTCTCTAATGATAAAGACGGTGTAAACAGAGCATTAGAAGTCATTAAGGGGATCATTCAGATACCTGAAGTTGGGACGATTTATGAAGGTACCGTAAAGGGCGTTAAAGAATTTGGTGCTTTTGTAGAGTTCTTACCTAAGAAAGAAGGTTTGCTGCATATCAGTGAAATCAGCTGGCAACGTCTGGAAACAATGGACGGTATATTCAACGACGGTGATAAGGTTCAGGTGAAACTTATTGCTGTAGATCAGAAAACCGGCAAATACAAATTAAGCCATAAGGCTTTACTTCCAAGACCGGAAGGTGCTGGTCCCGACCGTGGAGATCGTCCTGAACGCAGGGATCGCCCGGAACGTAACGATCGCAATGATCGCGGCGACGGTGGACAGCGGTACGGCGGTGGCGGTGGTCGTCATTGATCCTGAGATCTATCAGCTTTTAGAGCTTATAAATTATAAGAAACGCACGCTGATTTCCAGGGTGCGTTTCTTGTTTAAAAAGAATATATTTTCTGGAGTGATTTATTTGGCTGTAATAAAAATGCCTTTTATATTTGCACTCCCAAATGGGGCTATTGCCCGATAGTATAATGGTAGTACAACGGTTTTTGGTGTCGTTTGTCTAGGTTCGAATCCTGGTCGGGCAACGATAAAAAAAGAGTCAGCATTTTCCTAGGAAAATGGCTGACTCTTTTTAGTTTTAAAAGCGAATCAATTGAAGTAACTGACTTTACAGCAAGGATAGAGCATGATCAATTATCCTAATTATTGCCGGTAATATAACGGGTCCTGCTGCATATTGCCAGCTTCTACTGTAGTCCCGATACCCTTTTCACTTCCTGTTTCTGGCCGGACAAAGACAGCAGTGAACATCCATTTGACGGGTGAATACCAGATCCCCGAATTAAAGCTGCCAACAGGGAGCTTTAATAATAAAGTATTCCAGCCTTTCTTTAAATGCACTTGCTGTGGCCGACGGAAATAATAATTTTCATCAATATAGGGTATTTCCAGGTCACCCAACTGACCGGCACGCTGCCAGCTGGGCGGTTGAATAACTGTGTCGTTCAGCCAGATCTGACTATTTAGATTATTCCAGGTGCTCGGTTTGGGTGGGGCTGAAGCCGTAGATCTTGAATAATCATAAAAACCTAACCAGAGCGCTGCAGTCGTATCCACCGCACTCAGGTAACGCCCATAGGCATAATATGTCGTATTTTCTTTTGGATCAACAATCGCTCCTTTAACAACGGGGTTCCAGAAATGCCGAAGTATAATTGTCGCACCATGCACCGTTTGGCCTTTCTCAATTTTATCCAGATTTACACCTTTAGTTTCTGGCAAAAAGGATTTAGTGAGGTCACCTCCATTGGGGTAAGGGCCTATAAGTCTCCAACTAATATTGGCCTGCCTGACATAGTTAAAAGGTAAGTAGCTAAATTGTTCCGATTGAATCGCTAAGAGCCGGTTTTCGAAAGCTGTAAATTGCTGCAATTGTTCCGTTGATGAATAGTTTAAACCGACCTGATTTCCCGAAATACCACCTCCACACCAGCTTTTTTCAGCAAAGGCCATTAAAGAAGGATAAGTGGGATTTTGAGTTAGATTATGAATGGGGGCCGCCAATTTGCGATCATTCCATAAACATAAGGTTCCACCGAGACGCAGATGATTGCCTTCATTTACATCATCCAGGAGATGATTGTAAATAGAAACAACACTTTCCTCTGCGTCCATATGATTGATATATAGATTACGGGAGTCTATTTGCTGGAACTCGCTTGATTTGTCCTGGGGGCCGGCATCATCCTTCCATAATTGGCGGAGCGTGGAGGCTGAAAAATTGCCCCCGGGTTCCCAGCCGATCACTTTTTTTCCTTTTGATTCGATTAAGGCTGTCATTGCAGGCAGAAAATTTTTATTTGTAATATGTACTTCATCGGCGCCGATATGAATATAAGGAACATCATAAATCGCACAGATTTCTGAAAGAATATCTTTTAGCACTGCTACTCCTGAATCACTTTGCATTTCAAATCCCATCGCCCTTTTAAAAGCTGCACTGTGGCCCGGCATGTCGATCTCAGGTACCAAAGTGATGAAACGCTCTTTGCAGTAGGAAATCAATTCCTTGAGATCTGCTTCTGTATAAAATAGACCCTGATCACGGGTCATGGTGAGCGGTTCCGTTAATTGAGGATACTTGTTGATTTTTAACCGCCAGGCGACATCTTCAGTAAGGTGGAAATGAAAAATATTCATCTTGAGGTTCGCCATTACATCAATCTGTTGTTTAATGAGTGCCATGGGTTGATAATTGCGGCCCACATCAATCATATACCCTCGCCACAAAAAGGAAGGGTAATCTTCAATCCTGCAGTTGGCCACCATTGCTCCGTCCCGCATTAACTGATTTAGGGTCTGAATACCGTTATAGAGCCCGTGAAGTGTTCGCGCAGTAAGGGTAATTCGGTCAGCTTTAACAGTCAGCTTGTAGGCCTCCTCCGCTTTTTCGTCTTTGGGAAATTTTGCCAATTCAAAATCATTATCAAGCGCTTTATTGATCTTTAATTCGATGAAGGGTGAAACTGTTGAATTTTCTGATATGGCCAGTGTTCTGCCTTTTGTAGCACATATTTGCTGCAGGAGCCGGGCAATATTCCGCAGCGAATCATTTTGAATAATAATTTGTTCACAGGCAAATAAAGAAAAGTAACCCTGCTCCCACTTAATCTCTTTGGGGAGTGGTAAAAGGGCCGGCTCGGAGGTGGTGTTGAATAGATAAGGATATATGATATGCTTCCACCGCAGATAGCCTATACCTTTTAGATGTAATCCATCATTGGAATACGCTCTGTTCATTAAATTATTCTTGCCCTTCAAAATGGAATGTATATCTATATAAGTGTAATAATGCTTTTCCGCCTTTTGTTTTAAGACTTGGTTAATCATTAAGATTTCCCGGGGATTTCCAGTGTGGCTTGCAAAAAGCTTATAATAGGGATTGACTGGGAAGATACTTTGGATATACAGCTTAGTATTGGGCGTGTTTTTATGCACAAGTGCGGCTATCAGTAGAATGTTTTTAATAACACTGTCTGCACTGATGCCGCGCGCTAGGTCATTCGTGCCGATCAACAAAAATATTTTTGATGGGCGACGGTTCGTTACTTCATCCAATCGGTTAAGCACGCCAGCGGTGAAATCACCGCTGATGCCCCGATTGAGAATACCCGAATGCTGATTAAATAGTTCATTCCACTCCGCTCCATCTGTGATACTGTTACCTAAGAAGATGACTTGATTTGGTTGGTGAGGCAAAGTGCGGAATAAAGAAACCCGCTGTTGGTAATAAGTGGAGAATAATGTGTCATTTAAATTTGCCGGTACTGTTTGAGCGCAAACAGTACCTATTGTTATGGAGAGCTCCAGGAAGATGGAAATTATGACGGAAAATCTAATTCTAGAGAGGAAACTGGTGTATCTAAGCATAATATCAAACATTAAAATTAGGTGGAATAAACCGAAACAAATATATATAATGTATGACATAATAAATTATCTCAGGGCGTTTATTTTCATCGGAAGCGAAAATCCTGTTTACTTGGGATTGACACGAACTTCAATAATAGGGTTAAAAATGAGCAAATTGCAATAAGCCTATAATTGTTTTGCAGGATGCTATAGATCGGACACAGCTTAGATTTTGAATAGTGTTGCCAAATCACCAGTCTTAAAACGAAGCTGCTGTATTTGCTACAATGTGCTGATGAATAAAGAGTGTTCTGTTTAAAGGGGAATCAAGTGGCAGATGAATAAGCTGGTAACCTAACTTGGTGTATACATTAAGCATCACTAAATAGGTGGCCTTTGCTTCTTGCCAGGATTGTTGCCGTTCAGCATCCTTTGTGTAGATCTCTTTCCAGGGAGGTGCAATAAAGACTTTGGATTGATAGCGCAAGTCGGTGGCTGCATCTAAATATGCTTTTGGGACAGGCAGATTATATAGATGGAGAAAACCGATAATATCAGGGATTCCGCGGTCAAAGATGACGGTTTCTGAATGCAATTGATTCTCCAAATATTGTTGATGCGAAATACGAAACATGGCATCTGCAAAACCAGATGGATCCAGCCATGGGAGTAAGGTGCCTTTTTGTAGCATCTGCTGCTGGATGATACTTCGCCCTGCTTCCATTTGAATGGCATAGCCAAAAGTCTTCTGCAGGCTCTTAATGACTGTCGTTTTGCCTGTGCCTGGGCCACCAGTAATCATATAGAGGTTCGGATTATTCAAAAAAGAATGTCGGGACTATTTAACAAAAATAATCCCGAC
>DATJDF010000664.1:0-11423 GCA_035497555.1 Arachidicoccus sp.
TTCTTTTTAAGGCGCTCTTGAATAACCTCATCCACTACTTTAAAATCGTCTTCATAGAATAGATCCAGGTCAAGTTTTGTACTTTTTATTTCCATTGGTTTTAGATCGAGACCATAACTGTTTTGGATAATGATATTGATCTCCCTCGGTTCTTTTCGCTCGCGCTTTTTAAACTGCGTGATTACTGATAATAATCGTTCAAAAGGCTCAAGATGCTTGCCGTCGTGAAGAATGAAAACATGGGTCTCAGATAAATCTATTACTATTTTACTACTCAGAACGATTAATGTTTTGTCAAACTGAAATTGTTTTCTTTCCCTTTTGTACCATCGCCTTTGATAGATGCGCTGGATATCTTCCTGTAAATTGACTTTAATCGCCTCGAGGATTTTTTCTCCATCTACGCCTTTCACGAAATTGACATTGGGTAGTGTATTGAATGTGTATAAATAGAAGGCCTTGCCATCTATAAAATAATCACTGAATACTGTATTTGCATTCAGGATTTTATGGGTATTAAAGTTGTCCA
Source organism: Arachidicoccus sp. (assembly GCA_035497555.1). Classification (GTDB taxonomy): domain Bacteria; phylum Bacteroidota; class Bacteroidia; order Chitinophagales; family Chitinophagaceae; genus Arachidicoccus. The sequence goes on from DATJDF010000664.1 coordinate 530, forward strand.
TTTTATTTTGCTTTGAAATATTAAAAAAGCCCGGTCGTTATATCTACGGCCGGGCTTGGTTTTACGATAGGTCTTATGGACTTATGTAAAATAGTATTTCGGCTGTAGATACGTATACAAAATGTATGACGAAAAAAGTTCATTTCCGCGGGCATGCCCAATTTGTATGTATATCCTACTTCGCATTTTAAATAATTTTAATTTTTACTGACATTGATACTAAAACTCAGCAAAGGTAACCCTGGCAGAATTTTTTTTTCAATAATAAAATATTTCGGTTCTATGATTTTCCCACAGATGGCTTCTTTTCATTATTATGGATAACCCGAAAGTGCTGTGCTTCAATATGTCTGGATCTATGCGCGTGATTAAAAATACAAGGATCTAATAGGAAGTCAGTATTAGGATAATAGTCGGGATAAGTCAGAACTGAAGGGAAGATGATATATGCGGCTGGAGAATCTTCAACAGCATATATCACTTTCGTCTAGACAGATCTTACATCAAACCGGTCCAGATTCATGACTTTATCCCAGGCTTTTATAAAATCTTTGATAAACAGCTCTTCACCATCTTCACTTCCATATACTTCGGCGATAGCTCTAAGTTCAGCATTGGCGCCAAAGAGGAGATCAGCACGTGTTCCTTTCCATAAAACTTCGCCACTCGTCCTGTTGCGACCTTCATAATATTGTTTATCTTCTGACAATGCCTTCCATTCAGTTCGCATATCCAGCAAATTGACAAAGAAGTCGGTGGAAAGTATTCCCGGACGACTAGTGAAGACTCCATCACTCGAGTTGTCAAAATTTGTGTTCAAAACACGTAGGCCTCCCACGAGTACCGTTAATTCAGGGGGAGTAAGTGTAAGCAGGCTGGCTTTATCAACCAGGAAAGCTTCCGTAGAGACGCCTAGGTTTGAATCTGATTTACGATAGTTTCTAAAGCCATCTGCCAATGGTTCCAGATAGGACATGGATTCGAGATCGGTTTGCTCTTGGGAAGCATCCATGCGTCCAGGAGTAAAAGGAACGGTAATTTGATGCCCTGCATCCCTGACTGCTTTTTCTACGCCTGCGCAACCAGCCAGTACGATTAAGTCAGCCAATGAAACTTTTTTGCCATCTGTACGCGCGGTATTAAATTCCTTTTGAAGACTTTCTAATCTGTTCAAAACCTTCTGCAACTGCGGAGGGTTATTTACTTGCCACTCTTTTTGAGGCGACAGCCGTATGCGGGCTCCATTGGCGCCACCACGTTTATCGGAACCACGGAAAGTGGAGGCGGAGGCCCAGGCGATCGAAACCAGTTCAGATACATTTAATTCGGAGCCAAGTATTTTTGACTTTAAGTCAGCGACATTTTTTTCATCGATTAACACGTGATCTATTTCAGGAATAGGGTCCTGCCAGACCAATTCTTCCGTCGGTACATCAGCACCCAGGTAACGCAGTTTCGGCCCCATATCACGGTGTGTTAATTTAAACCAGGCTCTGGCAAATGCATCAGCAAATGCATCAGGATTTTCTAGAAAATGCCTGGATATTTTTTCATAAACCGGATCAAATCTTAAGGATAGGTCCGTCGTCAGCATGGTTGGCGGATGTTTCTTTTCGCCATCAAACGCGTCAGGGATTATGTTATCTGCATTTTTCGCCACCCACTGTTGGGCGCCGGCGGGGCTTTTAGAAAGTTCCCATTCAAAACCAAAAAGGTTTTCAAAGAAATTATTGCTCCACTGTGTCGGGGTTTTCGTCCAGATCACCTCCAATCCACTTGTTATCGTATCGGCACCTTTACCGGATCCATAATTATTGCTCCAGCCCAATCCCTGCTGTTCCATATCAGCTGATTCAGGCTCTTTGCCTACATGAGTTGCAGGAGCTGCTCCATGTGTCTTGCCAAAACTGTGCCCCCCGGCAATTAGTGCTATCGTTTCCTCATCGTTCATGGCCATGCGACCAAAAGTATCTCGAATGTCTTTGGCTGCAATCAGTGGATCAGGATTGCCGTCTGGCCCTTCGGGATTCACATAGATCAATCCCATTTGCACGGCTGCCAGAGGCTTCTCCAGATCGCGTGTATGAATAGCACCATCGGCGTCATCATCCGAGACGACTACGCCATGATTTTCCTTGACTCCCGGAGAGCCATGGGCGTATCGCAGATCGCCCCCTAGCCAGGTTTTTTCGGATCCCCAGTATACGCTTTCGTCCGGTTCCCATGCATCTTCGCGACCACCAGCAAAACCGAATGTTTTAAAACCCATAGATTCCAGCGCTACATTGCCAGAAAGAATAATCAGGTCGGCCCATGAAATCTTTCGGCCATATTTTTGTTTGATAGGCCAAAGAAGTCTGCGGGCCTTATCCAGACTGACATTGTCCGGCCAGCTGTTTAGTGGAGCAAAGCGTTGTAGTCCAGCGCCAGCACCTCCCCGTCCATCTCCAACACGATAGGTGCCGGCACTATGCCAGGCCATGCGTATAAACAAGGGGCCGTAATGACCAAAGTCTGCCGGCCACCAATCCTGGGAGTCTGTCATGAGTGACCGCAGATCTTTTTTTACAGATTCCAGGTCGAGACTTTTAAAGGCTTCGCCATAATTAAAATCCTTATCAAAGGGGCTTGACGCTGGGTTGTGTTGTCGCAGAATGCCTAAATTTAAATGGTTGGGCCACCAGTCATTATTCCGGGTGCCACCGCCACCAACATTCTGTTGTTTTTGCCCATTATGAAATGGGCATTTACTGATATCGTTTGATTTTTCTTCCATAGCGAGAGATTTTATAACGTGATGAAAATTAATCCTGCTGACAGGTATATTGCTAATAGGTTATAGTTTATAAAAATAGTGGTTTCTGATGTATTTATAAAATCGATTAAATCTATAATCGAATAGATTTTGTCTATATGAAAATTGCACTGCCACAGAACGCAGAACCCATTCGACACCCCAAGAAAATAGCGGACATTGCTCTTTTTTATGATTCCATAAGGCAGGTGGACTTATGCATATATAAAATGAAGAAACATCAGGTTTTTTGTAACTCATTATACAATTGATTAACTTAAATGAACTCCGAAGTGGGCCTTGCACTATCAGCTTACCAGTCAGTGCTGAGATAAAGTGTCGTAAATGACCCTTTAATTTGCCTTATTTACACCCTGCCAAAACCATTTTATTGTCTGACCTTTATGGTACGAAAGTCAAAAGTTGTAACAAAATTCGAAAGTGGAGCAGCGACCACTGTAAAAAAACGGGCGAAACCGAAAAGCCAAAAGAGTAGGAAACAAAAAATGATTTTATGGCAGATAACAGCGTTTCATTACATCGAGTTCTTAAAGCAGCACCTGAAAAGGTATTCCGGGCATTTACCGATGCCCTGGCAATTGCGGCATGGCTTCCCCCATACGGCTTTCTATGCACGGTTCATGAAATGAACGTAGAGGTAGGCGGGACATTTAAAATGTCCTTTCAAAATTTTTCAACCGGTAACGGCCATTCCTTCGGAGGGGATTACCTGGACATAAAACCAGGTGAATTCCTGAAGTATACCGATAAATTTGACGATCCCAATCTTCCGGGGGAGATGATTACCTCTATTACATTTAATAAAACTTTAGTGGGTACGGAAATAAAAATTACGCAGGAAGGGATACCTGCCGTCATCCCAACAGAAATGTGTTATTTGGGATGGCAGGAATCTCTGGAAAAATTGACAAAGTTAGTAGAACCTGAGATTCCTGATGCCTGATCAGAAAAATCAGATCCATGTCATTTTTAGCACCAGTTCAAACTAAATGCACCACTTAGCGGGCAAACAAACAGAAAAAGCTGTCTATTACGGACAGCTTTTTTAATAAAATCCAGGAAGACAACAATAATCCACCCGCAACTATAAGTTTTTCGCGGTTACTCAACCAGCAACACTAGTAGTCAGAAAGACAGGAGTTGATTTTTGATTTGAACCATAGCGCTGCAGGGCTGATTTAGACGTAATCGGATGATTCAAATTGAGAAACTCTAATTGTAAGACGAAACTGCTGGTTAAGGCCCGTGGAAATATCGAAATTAAAATATTTATCAGGATTCTTCACCCCAAGGTTTGCCCTCTGTTTTCCCTACCTTTGATATGAGTTTTAAAATAATAGAAGGAGCCCCTATGAATATTAATGTAACCATTGATGAAAATATATTGGTCATAACCATTAATCGTCCAGAAAGTCTGAACGCTTTAAACTACCAGACCTTACAAGAGATCAGCGAAGCCCTCGGTGAAGCTGAAGAAAACACCACAGTTCGAGTAATCGTAATTACGGGGGGTGGCGAGAAGTCTTTTGTTGCAGGTGCAGACATTAAAGAATTCGCAGAATATGGCAGCCCGGAAGCAACCGAAATGTCCCGGAGTGGGCAAGCGACTGTTTTTGACAGGATCGAAAATCTCAGCAAGCCTGTTATTGCAGCTATCAACGGCTTCGCTTTAGGTGGCGGCTTGGAACTTGCATTAGCATGTCATATTCGCTATGCATCGGAGAATGCCAGATTGGGACTTCCTGAAGTTACGTTAGGGCTTATCCCTGGCTATGGGGGCACGCAAAGGTTGCCCAAATTAGTAGGAAAGGGTTTAGCCAATGAAATGATTTTTTCAGCCAAAATGATATCTGCACTAAGAGCAAAAGAAATAGGATTGGTAAATGAAGTATTTCCTTTAGCAGAATTGATAGAGAAAACAAAGGAGCTTGCAGCAAATATTGCTAAAAATTCGCCATTGGCTATTGCAGAAGCTATTGCCGCAATAAATGCTTCAGTAACTCCGCAGGGCTATGACACAGAAATTAAGGCCTTCGGTAAGCTATTCGAATCGGAGGATAAAAAGGAAGGGGTCGCTGCATTCCTCGCAAAACGGAGGCCCAATTTTTAATGAAAAAAATAGATTATCTGCCATTAATACTGGTGATTTCCAACGAGGGTAATCCAGGTGAACAGATTTTTATCAGTCCACATAGCTATTAATTGCCCCCTCACGTTAAACCAATGCTATAAAACCTTGTTTATTCCTTTCCTCCCGCGATTTCCAACCTATGTTTTGCTTATTTTGCATACATTTGTTAGCATTAAAACAGTGAGTTTTGGTGGATTTTCAAGTAGAATTGCCACTGTTTTGGTGATTAATACTGTCAATTTAAATTATATATGAGCATTTACCCGGGATTAGCATTTAGACAAGCGATTCAGAGCGAGCGGCCGCTCCAGGTCGTTGGCGCCATCAACGCCAATCACGCGCTTTTAGCCCAACAGGCAGGATTCAAAGCGATCTATCTTTCAGGCGGTGGGGTTGCTGCGGGTTCTTTAGGTATTCCGGATTTAGGAATAACTACATTGCAGGATGTCTTGATAGACGCAGATCGGATTACAAATGTCTGCCCGCTACCGCTGTTGGTAGATATCGATACCGGATTTGGTGCTTCGGCATTTAACGTAGCCAGAACGATTAAATCCCTGATTAAAGTGGGAGCGGCGGCTGTGCATATGGAAGATCAGGTCGGCGCTAAAAGATGTGGTCATAGACCCGGCAAAGAATTGGTCGCTTCCTCTGAAATGGTTGACCGTATAAGAGCGGCAGTAGATGCCCGTACGGATGAAAACTTTGTTATAGGCGCTCGTACGGATGCATTGGCTTCTGAAGGACTTGACCGCGCCTTGGACCGAGCAGTAGCCTACAAAGAAGCGGGCGCTGATTTCATCTTTGCAGAAGCTGTGAAAAGTGTAGAAGACTATACCCGGTTCAGTGAAGCAACTGGCTTACCCATTTTGGCCAATATTACAGAATTTGGACAAACACCCATTTATACAGTGGATCAGTTAAGACAGGCAAATGTTTCCATAGTGCTATATCCTTTGTCAGCATTCCGTGCAGCCAATAAGGCTGCTACAGAAGTGTACAGCCATATACGCGGTGACGGTAGCCAAGAGGCAGTAATCTCAAAGATGCAAACACGCGACGAACTCTATAAAAGCATCGATTACTACGACTATGAAACCAGATTAGATAATTTGCTCAATAAGGCTAAAAAATGAAATGAACAATAGGCATCCTTTATACTCAGATAGAGGGGGGAAGCACATTTCGTTTGACAACTAAACACAATAAAATATGGACATGAAAGATACTGATCCTACTATACCGGTAGAATTTAAACCTAAGAAAAGCGTCGCACTTTCAGGTGTTGCGGCTGGTAATACCGCGTTGAGTACAGTTGGGCACAGTGGAAATGACCTCCATTACAGGGGATATGATATACTGGATCTAGCCAGTCAGGCAAGTTTTGAAGAAATAGCCTATTTACTCATCTATGGTAACCTGCCTACAAAAGCACAATTGACATCTTATGAAGCAAGTCTGATGACTCAGCGCGGACTTCCGAGTACTGCAAGGGGTATATTAAAACAATTACCATCCACAGCGCACCCGATGGACGTACTACGTACCTATGTATCAGTGTTGGGCAGCATTCAACCTGAAAAAGAAAGTCATCCATTAGACGCAGGACGCGCTATAACAGATCGTCTTATGTCTTCGATGGGATCTGCACTACTATACTGGTATCATTTTAGCAAAAATGGACGCGAAATAGAGGTAGAAACGAATGAAACAACCCTTGGCGGCCACTTTCTGCATTTGCTGCATGGAAAACCGGCTCAGGGCGCATGGATACGTGCAATGCAAGTATCATTAAACCTCTATGCAGAACACGAGTTCAATGCGTCAACATTTACCGCCAGGGTCATTGCAGGGACAGGTTCGGATTTATATTCCAGTATTGCCGGTGCTATTGGTGCGCTTCGCGGGCCAAAGCATGGCGGCGCCAACGAGGTGTCATTTGAAATCCAGCATCGTTACGGCGATGCAGATGAGGCAGAAGCCGATATTCGTAAACGACTGGCAAATAAAGAAGTGATCATTGGTTTTGGGCATCCTGTATACACGACCTCAGATCCCCGAAATCAAGTGATCAAACAAGTTGCAAAAGAGTTAGCTCAGCAGGCCGGGGATATGACTTTGTTCTCCATTGCAGAAAGAATAGAAACGGTGATGTGGTTGGAGAAAAAAATGTTCCCCAATCTGGACTGGTATTCTGCAGTATCCTACCACTTAATGGGTATCCCGACGGAGATGTTTACGCCGCTCTTTGTACTGTCACGAGTGACGGGTTGGGCTGCACATGTTTTTGAACAACGCCAGGATGGAAAAATCATTCGTCCAAGTGCCAATTATATTGGCCCGGAAAACAGACCCTATGTACCGGTAAACAAACGAAAATAATTATTACTTAAATTTATATATGAGTGCTACAATTTCTAATGAAAGACCACCTGCCGACCAGGTACTGACTGATATCGCTGATTTTGTGCTGAATTATAAAATAGAAAGTGAAACAGCCTTAAAAACGGCCTTTTATTGTTTCATAGATACATTAGGTTGCGGGTTCGAAGCTTTGACCTATCCTGCTTGTGCCAAACTGCTGGGACCGATTGTCGCAGGAACCGTCGTTCCTAATGGTGCAAAAGTCCCTGGTACAGATTATCAATTGGATCCCATACAGGCGGCATTTAATATCGGAACGATTATTCGGTGGCTCGATTTTAATGACACCTGGCTGGCCGCAGAGTGGGGGCATCCCTCTGACAATCTGGGTGGCATACTCGCCACTACGGATTGGATAAGCCGAACGCGTATCGCAAACGGAGAGCAGCCTTTGAAAGCCAAAATCATATTGGAAGCCATGATCATGGCGCACGAGATCCAGGGCGTATTAGCTTTGGAGAATTCTTTCAATAAAGTAGGGCTGGATCATGTTATTTTGGTCAAGGTCGCTTCTACCGCTGTTGTCGGCAAACTGATCGGGTTAAACCGCGAAGAATTGATTAATGCACTTTCACTCGCTTTTGTAGATGGTCAATCCTTAAGAACTTACAGGCACGCCCCTAATACAGGAAGTCGTAAATCCTGGGCTGCAGGAGATGCTACTTCACGTGCGGTTCGCCTGGCTTTAATTGCCAAGACCGGTGAAATGGGATATCCTTCCGTACTATCGGCACCAGTCTGGGGATTTTATGACGTTTCCTTCAAAGGAAAACCGTTTAAATTTCAGCGCTCCTATGGCAGCTATGTGATGGAAAACATACTTTTCAAAATCTCTTTTCCAGCGGAGTTCCATGCCCAAACAGCTGCTGAAGCAGCTATAATACTATACAAGCAATTGGAGCAGTCAGGAACATCGACAGATGATATCGAGGAAATCATCATCAGAACCCATGAAGCCGCTATCCGGATTATCGATAAGAAAGGGCCTTTGCATAATCCGGCGGACCGGGACCATTGTATCCAATACATGATTGCCGTACCGTTGCTGTTTGGACGATTGACAGCCGAGGATTATGAAGACAGTGTTGCGAGTGACCCAAGGATCGATATATTAAGAGACAAGATGCATTGCCAGGAAGATCCACAATTTACAAAAGACTACCATGATCCGGAGAAACGTGCGATTTCCAATGCACTGACAGTAAGGTTGCGTGATGGAACCACAATTCCTGAAGTTGTCGTTGAATATCCTATAGGACATCCAAGACGACGCGAAGAAGGCATTCCTAAGTTGATCGAAAAATACAAGAAAAACCTAGGCCGCATTTTCGAACAGGAACAGCAAACAAGGATATCAGACGCGACCCTGAATTATGATGATTTTGTGAAAATGGATGTCAATCATATTGTTGACTTGATGGTGAAATCACAGTGATATAGCCACCTATACAGCCTGGGTTCTGAAAAATAGTAAGGTACCCATATACAGAAACTTCAAATCCATTTGTCAAAAGATAAATGGATTTGAAGTTTCTCTTTTTTGTTTAGAAGATCAAGGCGCTAGATATTTTATTTTGCAAGTGGCCAATTAGAGGTAAAGTCTTTGTAAAAACTGAACTTATCTGCTGCCAGATTTTCGAGGGAAGAAGGGACTTTCCACTGCTCTCCAAAACTTTGGAATGATTCGCAATCTTTTACAAATTGCTGTATGCCGACCTGGTCAATATGGGAGATTACACCGCCTGTGTGTGCTGCGTAGCCAACTCCCAGTATCGAACCAATATCCCCGTCTATAGGTTGATCAATTACACCTTCATCCAGACAGCGATAACTATCGAGCGCCATAACATGCAGTAATCTTTTTTGAATAGCCAGGTTGTTTATCGGGTCGGAAGCCGGCCTTAAGGTTTCATCCTGCCAGATTTGTTTTGTTCCTGTGTGCAGTTTCCCGCCAGGCCCTGTCTCATAGCTATAGAAACCTTTCCCCGATTTGCGGCCGGTGCGTCCTGCCTCGACGAGTTTACTCAAATACTTATAACACCGTTTTTGGCTCGAGGATAGGTCCGGTAACTGATCATATACATGTAACATCAGCGGAATAGAAATTTCATCGAGTACGGCCAGTGGGCTGACCGCAAATCCTGCATTTACAGCTTCATTTTCAATATTTTGAGCTGGAATACCTTCCAACAACATGGTAATGGCTTCCAATAGATAATTAAAAAAGATACGGGAAGTGAAAAATGCCGGACTATCATGTACAATGATTGGGATTTTCTGGAGCTTCAAAGCCAATTGGACTGCCTTGTTTAAAGTTTCACTATTTGTCTCTTTGCCGCGGATAATTTCTACAAGCGGCATTTTGTCTACAGGTGAAAAGAAATGCATACCGATGAAATGGCCCGCGTTGGTTCCAAAAGAAGCTAATTGCGTAATGGGTAAAGAGGTCGTATTGGAGGCGAATACCCCGTCCATAGTAAGGAAAGGGCTGCTTTCAGCTATGACTTTCCCTTTTAGTTCTTTATCCTCAAACACGGCTTCAATAATAAGATCCGATGCTGCAAGATCTTCAACTTTATCTGTTGGGTGGATAAGAGCAAGCAGCTCCTTTTTCCTGCTTTCTGTCATTTTCCCTAATTGTATCAGTTTGTCCGAGCATTTTTCGGCGTACAACTTACCTTTTGTAGCAAGTGCGAGATCTGTATCTTTCAGGCCGACGGTTATTCCGGCTCTTGCAACTTCATAGGCAATACCAGCGCCCATCATACCTGCTCCTAGTACCCCGATTTTATTAAAAGTGAAACCTGATAAATCAGAATGAAGTACTGGAGTTTTTGCATTTTGTATACCGTAGTTCATCGTTCGCATGATACCTAAGGCTTTCTTGCTGCGCAGTACTTCTGTAAAATGCTTTGCTTCTAAAGTCAAAGCTTCTTCAAGTGGTAATTTTTTGCTGCCCGCAATCAATTCAAAACAAAGATTAACGCCAGGAAAAAGCCGGTTTGTTTTTTTTATCACTGGCGCGATCCCTGCTTCGAACTCATTTTCATCAAATGGCTTTATTCCCTTTTGTTTTTCAACAGAGGTGTTTGCTAGTATCCATTGCTTTGCTCTGGCATGTGCATCTTCATCGTCTGCGGCAATCTGATTGACTAATCCAGCAGTAATTGCTTCCTTCGCGTTGAGCGAATTACGCCCCACAAGCAGCTTCGCTGCCGGTAGGGTGTCCATCAATCTGGAAGCATATACGGTGACGCCCAGACCTGGAAATATGCCCAATTGGGAATCTGCAAAGCTGATATGTATATTTTCTGTTGCAATAATATAGGATGCCCACAGCATGGGTGCAAATGGGCAACTATTATATGTTTTATCGATAATAGCCACTACGGGCTTGTCCGACATTTTTATAGTGGCAGAAATTTCAAGAATTTCCTGGATTCTAGATTGAAATACACGCTTCTGCTTTGCTGCTTCAAATAGACCCCGGTAATAATCCTTTGAAGAAACAACAGGGCAATAAT
>DATJDF010000665.1:0-2041 GCA_035497555.1 Arachidicoccus sp.
CTTGAATATAGATTTAATACAGATGGGCGTAGGTGGCAATGATAGCTGGAGTAAAATTGCTCAGCCTTTACCACAATATATGGTGCGGCCGGTAGCAATGAAGTATGGATTTTATTTATTTCCGGTTGAAGAGCTGAATATAAAAAAGACAAATTTATAGATAAGGAAATTAGCCTAAAGGTAGCCAGGTGTACTTGATCACTATGCAGGTTATACGGGTTAGCATATACTAATGGTATTGATGCTTAATGGGAAAAAGGCATGATTTCTTTTTCTACAAGTGTAAATAGATTATATTTGAAAAAGACTTGGAAGACAGCATAATCATGAGGGTCTAATTTCGAAAGCCCCGTTTTCTATTAATATTGTTTTTAGCCATTCATTTTATACAATGGAAGATTCAAAAATAACCCATCAAATCGCCCATCTTTTTAAAGGCGTTTATTATGGCGGCAGTTGGACCGAGGTTAATTTCAAAGAGGTACTAGCGGACATCAGCTGGCAACAGGCAAGTGCTAAAAAGTATACATTAAATACGATTGCTGCTTTGGTGCATCATACAGATTATTATGTTCACGTTGTTTCCAGACGCTTACAGGGCGATGCCCTGAAAGCGAATGAATCTAATGGTTTTGATGTAGCCCCGATAAATAATGATACGGATTGGAAAAATCTCCTGAGAAGATTCTGGGACAATGCAGACGGGTTTATGGCATTTCTGGAAGACTTGCCAGATAGCAGGCTTTGGACGGATTTCTCTGAAGAAACTTATGGTAATTATTACCGTAATATCCATGGATTGATTGAACATGCCCATTATCACCTAGGGCAGATTGTCCTGATTAAGAAGTTGTTGGTTTAAAAAAATGCATAGTTGACTAACAGCTCAGGTATTTCTTCTTGTACTCAAATGGGGTTATCCCTGTTACTTTTTTGAAGTGCCGATAGAAATTAGAGATATTGTTGAAGCCACATTCAAAACAGATGATATTGGTGGGGACTTTATCTTCAATTAACAGCTTACAGGCCTGGCTGACGCGGATCTCATTTAGAAAATTATAATAAGTTTTCCGGGTCATCGATTTAAAATATCGACAGAAAGAAGTAGTACTCAAATGGCTGATCGCAGAAATTTCGTCCAGCGTAATATCGTTTTTATAATTGGATAGTGTGTAGGCGCAAATCTCGTTTAACCGTATTTTATCGTATTCGCTGGATTTTGGTGGAAGATTATGCGCGATTGAGATAGGCTTTACCTCATTTGTTTCTGCAAGAATCTTTAAAATCCTAAGTAAAAGGATAATACGTTCTAAATTAGTGGCTTCCAGTGTACTGCGCATTAACCTCGCTACTTCTTCCCGGGCAGCGCCCTGCACCAGCAAGCCACTCTTGGCTTTTTCAAAAAGACGCGGCAGGAGATAGGCCTCCTGTAAATTCAATAAATCTTTACCCAGGCACTCCTGGTGAAAATGCAGAGAGAGCGATTCTGCATCCAGTGATCGCCCCTGGAAATTTGCTTCTTTGTTATATCTCCAGATATGCGGTATGTTTTCACCCAATAATATAATTTCTCCGGCCTGGAAGTTCGAAATATTATTGCCAATGTACCGGGAACCAGATCCTTTGATCACATAGACCAATTCCATCTCGGGATGATAATGCCAGTTACTTTCCGTTTGCTGGCGTTTGATTTCATGCCGGACAACATAGGAGCTATGTGCTAAAAGTGGAACTTTGTGAAATTGAGGTTTCATGGTCGCACTGGAGTTTTTACAAATGCAGATCGGATTTGATGCAAATTATATCAGATTATTGAATTTAATTATAAATAGTGCTCACCTGTTTTTCCTTTAAGTAAAACACCTGTTTTTGGGTTGTCAGAGGAACAATTATACAGGTTAAACTATTAAACAAATTTAAGCATATTATGTGTAAAGGCCAGTACAATCTATGCAAACGATGCCGGGCCTTTAATAGGCTGAATATGAGGTGATTTTTTGATATAAGGTAATTTATGAGAGAAAAATGGATAATATTTTGG
>DATJDF010000666.1:0-4541 GCA_035497555.1 Arachidicoccus sp.
CGGGCCTTTTAATATTGTCATTGTTGCAATATCATCAGGATTGATATCATTTCCCCGATTTCCAAAATCTACAGCTGAACGTGAATCATTTCCAATTTCACTTGTGTTATCGAAAGGCACTCCATCTACCACAATCAAAGCCTGGTTATTACCGGTAATTGAAGATCCACCTCTTAATACAATTCTTGTTGAGCTACCAGGTGCGCCGGTTGACGAGGTTACATTAACCCCTGGAACTCGTCCGGCTAATGCGCTTAAGGGACTGGAGCTCTGACCTTGCATTAATTCATCACTTTTAATGATAGGTGCAGAATAGCCCAAAGTCTTTTTTTCGCGGCGAATGGAATTTGCCGTAACAATAACTTCGGTGCCGGCAGTTGCGGCTTCTGCGGTTTGTAAAATCACAACCAATTCATTAGAAGCTTTTACATCCTGCTCAACATAGCCTAATGCAGATATAATTAGCGTTTTTCCACTTTCTGTTTGAATGGTAAAATGACCATTTTCATCGGTCAGTGTTCCTTTCGTGGTCAATTTGACTTTTACAGAAGCAGATTGAATGGGTTCGCCTTGTTCATTTTGAACAGTGCCGCTAACTGAAATCGCCTGGGCGAATAGAACATTCACCATAAGAAAACAGTTAAAGCAGAAAAGCAAAAACAACTTTTGTCTCATGTACTTGTTTGTTAATTAGTTAATACATCAGTCCCCCTATTAATTTTCATTAATAGAACGAAATGAAAACAACCTTAGGTTTTGGGCTTAAGATTGCTACATACGGAATCCGACTCAGCAAAAGTAGTTTAAGAAATCTGAAACTTAACAGTAGTTATAAATATTTTAGGATTTTATTTTGATTTATCGGATATAAATGGATAAAATGTTGTCAAAAATTAGTGACTTCCAATCTTTGATCAAACTTTGATAATGAATGATTTATTCAAAAATAATACGAAAAAGTCATTGTCCCTTGATACGCTCTCGAAGAAAATAGACAAGCACTTATAATATGTTATTTTTATTTAATCTGTTCGCTTTACAAATCAACTCCGCTAAAATGTCTTAAACAAAATGCCCGGTCGCAAATTGCGACCGGGCATTTTCATTCAAAAATCAGGTGCTTATGGTCTAGGTTCACTATAGACAAATTTCTCTGTAATCTTCAGTCTGATTGCTCCACCCTGCATCATAAAATAGCTCACATTCATTTCTTTCGGAACACCTTTGTCATCAAATATTAGCTTGTTGACGCCGGCAGGATCCAATTTTGCATCTCTTTTTTGACTATTGGAATTTGCATCGCCATATTTGTTGGTAACACTTACAACATTTCCTGCATTGTCGAAGTTGAATATTGGTCCAAAATTTCCAAAATAGGAACCGGAACCGTCAGCAGCAACAAAGGAATAACCATAAGTCCCACCATTTAACTCTTTGTCATAATAAGCATTGCCAAATGCTCCAGTTGTAACCAGGTCAATTGTTTTTGGATAACTACTTTTAAAGGCAGCATTCGTCAAATCGACAAAAGTCCCTGTCACGTCAAACCGCCCATCAAAGATATTACGAACATTTAAAGCATAGATAGCCGTTCCGAAGTTTCCACTGACCTCACCCGCTGTCGTCTTAGAAACCTTCAGTGGCAACCCGTAGCTGGCATTAAAATCATAATTGCTCGGCAATTTGATTTTAACTTTTGCCTGACCGTATTGCTTACCTTTCGGTATAGTAATGGTTAATGGAAATGTGGTCGTTATCAAACCGGCTAATGGTTCGACGTAGTTTGCCTCGTCAGCTACATGAACTTCATTATATTTAGACAGTAATGCCGGGTCGGCATCAATAGTAACACTGATATCCTGCGGAGCCATATCTGCCCCAGCGTATGCAACATTAATATTAAATGAAGTTGTATCCCCAGCTTTTAATGAACCCAAATCAATGCCAAATCTTACAGCTGCCCCACCTGTAGGTAAGGAGGCAGGGGTACCTGTATTCGCAAATTCCGTTACGTTATTAGATTGATCGGTATCCAGGGTCAATGACTGATCCTTTAAGCAAGCGCCGAGACCCAACATCAAAATAAACGCACTTATTATCGTTAATTGTTTCATATATCAATTTTATATTGAAAGTAAATAGTTGTTGTTTATTCCGGATCCCAGAAAATTTTAGATTTAAATTGATTTATATCCTTAGGTACATTCTCGTTATTGTAGGATAATTCACTAGTTGGATATAAAATTCTTGATGGTAACTTATCGGCTCGACTACTAGTAGATTGTAAAGAAGCAAAAGTTAATACACCATTTGAAGATCCATTAGTAATCTTAGGATAGCCCGTACGTCTAAAATCATTCCAGCTTTGATCAGAATTGACCATGTTCAGTGCAATATATTTCTGGGTAATGATTGCTTCTAATCTTTGTGCATTAGAAGAAGCAAGATCATAGTGAACTAAATAACTGTCCGGGTTCATTTCAAGGTAAGCCTCATAATCTGCTTCAGGATTCCAGTTCACCAAATCATAAGTATTGTCGGCAAATTTATAAAGATATTTGTAAGACGCTAACACACCGGCATCAAAATAAGTCTTTACATCACCAGTTACGCCTAATCCACCTACCAAAGCTGCTTCTGCCTGAATAAAATCAGACTCCGCCAATGTAAAAATCGGGTAGCCCGCAGAAGGGCCTTTCAAAATCCCTATATTATTCGCTTTATCATCAATCTGAGTGCTATACCAACTACCCGCTGAAGGAGCTGAGGCTACATCATTGTTTTCCAGACCTAATTGATTGGTTGCATAAGCAGCAGCGCCAAAACTGTTATAAATTGCGTATCCACGGTAATCATCTAATTTATTACCATCATAAAATGCAGATATAAAATCAGTGGCCATCCACGCTCTGTTAGCTGTAGACCCTGTATAGGTATAAGCCCAGGCATCATACTCTGGATTTTGTTTACCATTTGCCTGTTGATAACCTGGATTCACAATGGCATCTTTATTAAGGAATCCAACTGCATCGTACTTGTTATTGAAGGTTGAAATTCCTTTTGCCCTAACTGCGATTCGAAGTTTTATCGTGTTCGCAAGACGTTTCCAATCATCCATTTTACCTCCAAATAACACGTCATTATTGCTGAGTTTTTTAACACTGCTTGCTGAATTATCGTCCAAATCTTTCTGCGCAAGATTTATTACAACTATTGCATCATCCAGTAATTTATATATACTGTCGTAAACTACTTTTGCGTCATCATATGAGGGAGTAAGATTCTCCTTTTCCAAAAACGCATTTGTATAGGGAAGATTGTTATAAGTATCTACTAATAATTGAAAGTCATACGCCTTCATTATCTTAGCCACGCCATTATAGAACCCATAACTAAGATCTCCTTGTGTTTCGTTAATAATCCATTGATAATCAGCAAGATTATCATAGGCGTTATTCCAACATCCCTGGAAATTACCATTCCCAAAACTATATGTTACGGCTGGCCCGAAACCACCATATCCACCGGCATTTGCCATATAACCAACGAGCTGGGCGCCCATCGTGTTATACGCATTTGATACTTGCGCAGATGATGTAATTGCCTGACTTATCATCAATTCTGGTGTAGAATTCGTGGAAGAGTTAGGGTTGTCATTAATGTTCAGGTACTTCTGACAAGACGATAATCCAAGCGTCATTATCAGACCCGACATAATTATATAAAATATTTTTTTCATCTTAAAAATTTTAATATTAACAGTCATGCTTAAAATGTAATTGAAAGGGTTCCACCATAATAACGGGAAGGCGGTGCTGAGCTGATCCCGGTAATACCTACTCCATTATTTGTACTTGAGACTTCACTGTATTCAGGATCTGTGTACATATTGGTTTTAGGCAGCCATAAAAACAAATTTCTGCCTTGTAAACTTATCGTAACACTTTTTATTGCTTTCGATTTTTTCAGGAAGGAATGCGGGACCTCATAAGCAAGACTCAACTCGCGCAATTTCCAAAATGCACCAGATGAAACGTAATTGGCAGAAACAGCACGATTTAAATCATCTGTCCAATACCCTGAGTTACCATTGCCATCTGTAATGGTAATATTTGTATTCTTGATATAGGATCCCGGATTTGCAGGATCCTCATAAACTGAATTTGGGAAAACAAATCGTCCTCTGTTAAAAATCGTTGTTTGTACACCTGTCCCAGCCCAGTCATAAGTATTACCGCCACCAAAATACATATCATAACCACCTCTATATTCAAACAAACCAGCTAAAGTAAATCCTTTATAGCGAATGTTGAAATCTAAGCCCAATCTATTTTTAGCCACTGCGTTACCGAGTACTTTTAAGTTTGGATCTTTTGTAGGAAGGCCCGATTCAGCATCGACAATAACCCGTCCTGCAGGATCTCTGTAATAATCAAAGCCCATGATTACTGGAAATGCATAGCCTGCTTTTGCGTATGAACCCGAACCATCACCATAGGATGACAATGCAATTTGGTTGATGAGATCTCCATTAATGCTTA
>DATJDF010000667.1:0-2910 GCA_035497555.1 Arachidicoccus sp.
TGGTAAGTCTTCCTTCGCCCCCGGTTCCTTGAATGCCGCCTAATTGCTCCATTGAAATCCCTTCTTTTTGAGCGATGCTCAGTACGAGCGGGGAGAAAAACCCATTATTGCCACTGTCCTGGGTGCTTTCTTCTTCATCTCCTTCCTCGCCAGGGTCCGCATTTCTCTGACTTAAAATTGGTGCGCCAGGGATGGTGCCCGGGCGGGTGGAATCTGAGGATTCGTGGTTTTGTAATGCCGGATTTTGGGCGATCGGAACATAAGGTACAGCTTCTTCTGAATCAGGTTCAACTGCCGGTTTTTCAACAGCTGTGCTCATTGGCTTTGGTGCAGCCGGTTCACTGTCTGAACTGCCTTCAATAAGAGCTATGGTGGCGCCCACCGGTGCAACATCATTTTCTTTGAATAACAGTTCCTTAATAACACCCGCAACAGTGGAAGGTACTTCGCTGTCCACCTTATCTGTAGCAATCTCCAGTACCATTTCTTCCTCTTCGACTGTGTCTCCTACCTGCTTCAGCCATTTTAAAACGGTTGCTTCGATAATACCTTCGCCCAGCGCGGGCATTTTCAGTTCAATTAAAGCCATAAATTAATTTTTTAACGGGTAGCCTACTTACCCAGCGTGGAAAAGTACGATTAAGTTTGCAAATCCGAAAATCCTCCATTTGAATTTTCTTCTACGATTAATTGCCTTAATAAGTTAAAGGCATTACTGGCGGTTGCCTCCCGGTTACGGATCCGGTCATATCGAAAATGGAAAAGCCGGGTCCGAACATTTGTAGCGCTGCAGGCCGCTATCCAGACAGTACCAATGGGTTTCTCCGGTGTGCCACCTGTGGGACCTAATATTCCGGATACAGCCAGTGCATAATCTGCTTTCATCAGCTGCAGGGCTTGTTGAGCCATATGGGTTACAACGGGTTCACTGACAGCGCCGTGAGCTTCCAGTATAGACTGAGGCACCTGTAAAATACTTTCCTTAACGGCGTTGTCGTAACTAACAATGCCTCCATGGAAATAGGCAGACGCACCAGGTATTGCTGTTAGCTCCTGAGCTAAATAGCCTCCTGTACAACTTTCAGCAGTAGCTACCTGTTTGCCGTATTGAAGCAAAAGTTGACTGACAGCCTCCGGTACGGATTGATCTTCGCTGGTAACCAGTATGTCCATCACCAGTGCTTTTAGCTGTTGGAATAGAGATTCAATTTGTGGGAACGTGTCTGCATTTGTAGGGCTAACTTGCTGCGTTAACCGTAACCTGACCAGGGTTTGACCGGGCAGATAGGCTAGTTTAATGTTTTGCGGTAGCTCCAGTTCAAATTCACTTAAACGCTGGGCGAGAAAAGATTCTCCCAGCCCCATCGTTGTTAATGTACGGTGAAGTACCTGACTGAGCTTAAATTTTTGCTGAATGACAGGAATAACCTGCTGTTCCATCATACCCTGCATTTCATAGGGGACACCGGGCATACTGAAAAAGAGTTTTCCTTCTTTTTCAAACTGCATTCCAGGTGCTGTTCCACGTGAATTGAGCATGACCTGGCAATTATCAGGAACTTCCGCCTGCTTTAAATTAGCTTCCAGCATCGGCCGGTTATAACGGGCAAATATATTTTTTACATTTTCCAGTGCCAGGGGGTGGGTAATTAGCTGCCCGCCGAAAAATTTTGTCAGTAAAGGCTTTGTAATATCGTCCGCCGTCGGCCCCAGGCCGCCTGTAATGATCACCACATCGGATTTGAGCGTTTCTTCTTTAAGCGAACTCCAAATGTCCTCCCATAGATCCCCGACTGCGACTCGCCTATGGACCCAGACACCAATTTTATTAAGCGCCTGTCCAATCCAGGCACTATTTGTATCAATCACCTGGCCAATCAGCAATTCATCACCAATCGTAATAATAGAAGCGGTTACACGCTGCATATATGGATTATTTGTGGCTCGCAAATTAATGAAAAAAGGCGATTTTCGAACCAAATCAGGCCCTGGAGATCCTATAATGTTGTTAGAAATATTCCCGCCTGCTACCTGAGAAGGCGTAAAATGAGCTTATATTTCGGTGGTAACCAGATCCTCCTCAACATAATTCAGATCTTTGTTAAAGGATTCTTTTAAACGGCTCAGGGAGTATAAAGCAATAAAAGTAAGGCCAAAAAGCATTATAAAAGCAGCCGGAATCAGATTGAAACGCCTTACGAAGAATTCAAAAACCAGGGTGATCGGAATCAAAGAACCCCGGACGAAATTGGGAACAGTTGTGGTGACTGTCGCTCTGAGGTTGGTGCCAAACTGTTCAGCGGCAATGGTGACGAAATTCGCCCAGTAACCAACGCCGATGCCAATAATTAAAGAAAGCCAACCGAAACGCTCCGGCGTAATGCCCCGGGCACACAGGTAATATGAACAACTGCATAAGGTAAACAGACAAAAAAGCAAAATGACTTTACGTCTTGATTTCCACCACTGTGAGAGTAGTCCTGCAATGACATCACCAATCGAAATACCGATATAGCCATACATAATGGCAATTCCGGCATCCAATGGGCCTGTGGCACCCAGTGCGCGTCCTATTTCCGGGGATTGTGCCAATAATATACCCACAACAAACCATAGTGGCAGGCCAATTAAAATGCAGTGAAGATACTTTATAAACCGTTCACGCTGGCCAAAAAGCATGGCCAGGCTTCCTTTTTTGACATTGGATTTAGCGGTTTGCTCATACATCCCCGATTCAAAAATTCCCAATCGCAGTAATAATAAAAGAATACCTAAGCCTCCACCCACAAAATAGGCCGTACGCCAGTCAAAATAATGGGAAACCCCTTTCGCAGCCACCGCACCGAACAGCCCGATAACTGCTACCAGCATGGTACCGTAACCACGTTTTTCTTTTTTCATGGTCTCGGC
>DATJDF010000668.1:0-5818 GCA_035497555.1 Arachidicoccus sp.
CCGATTGTAATTTCAGTCAGACTATTGACAAAGAAAATCTTGTCACTGATGCATACAGTCGTTTCAAGGATCTCACAGGACGCGCTTTTATCAATTTTAATAATATTGCGTGGCTGTAAAAAGACATTGTCTTTTTCAGCATAAATATGCACAATCTGAATAGGCTTATCTAACTGAAAGTTTTTCTCAATTTCAATATAAAAACCATCTTCAAAATAGGCTGTATTGATCGCTGCAAAAGCAAAATTTTCAACAGGAACTGTTCTGTTTACCTCTGCCGCAAAATTTGCTTCATTTTTCTTTTCAGCAACGGACTGTACTGTAATACCGTTTTTATCCGGTAAAATCGAGTTTTCAAAGTCCAAAGCGCCATTGACCATGACCAAGCGGTAAGCATCCAAATGCTTAATTTTTGCCTTTTCAATTGCATTGAGGATGGTGTCCGTGTCAATACTGGCTTTTGAATGCAGACAATATTCATCTTTTATATAGGGAGAAAGGCTTGTAAAATGCCACTCTTCATTCTTGGTAGTAGGGATCCTGTTTTTTTCGAAAACTTCAAATGCCGCTTTTCTTTTCTGAAGTAGCGGAGTCGATTCTTCAGCGGAAAAATTTTGATAAGCCTTTTCAAATCCTCCGATTAATGTATCATATAAAGAATTTTCTACTATTTGTTGAGACATACTAATTTAGTTATAATATCTGTAATGGACGGTTTCAGGCGAACTTACCGCCTGACCAATTACGGTTCGGGCGCAATACAAATGCGACCTGGAAAAATTTTCGAGACTATTTATTTTCTTCCTTGATCCAGTCATAGCCCTTTTCTTCTAATTCCAATGCCAGTTCTTTTCCACCTGACTTCACAATCCGTCCATTGTACAGTACATGCACAAAATCCGGTATAATGTATTCAAGTAAACGCTGGTAGTGGGTAATCAATATAAATGCATTGTCCTTTGACCGGAGCTTATTGACCCCATTGGCTACGATACGCAATGCATCAATATCTAAACCGGAATCCGTTTCATCCAGAATGGATAATTTAGGTTCCAGCATAGCAAGCTGCAAAATTTCATTACGCTTTTTTTCTCCACCGGAGAAACCTTCATTTAGCGAACGATTGACCAACTTTGCATCAAATTCGACCAACTTCTGTCTTTCTTTTGTAATTTTCAGAAAGGATTTGGCATCCAGAGGCTCAAGTCCTCTGTAAGTACGAATTTCATTCAGCGCAGTCTTAAGGAAGTTAATATTGGAAACACCCGGAATTTCAACGGGATATTGGAAGGCGAGAAACAGACCTTCCCGGGCCCGGTCTTCAGGAGAAAGTGCAAGTAAGTCCTTATTGTCCAAAATGGCTGAGCCATTGGTCACTTCATAATTTTCACGTCCTGTCAGAACGGATGCCAGAGAGCTTTTACCGGATCCATTGGGACCCATTATAGCGTGTACCTCGCCGGCATTAACCTCCAGGTTGATGCCTTTTAAGATTTCTTTATTTTCGACAGATGCGTATAGATTTTTAATGCTTAACATTCGATGTATCTGATATTTATTATATATAATTATACAAATCCTGAATGCGGTGCTTCCTAAAAGACCAAACACGCATTTCAGGGATTAAAAAGTTAATTCCTTCGGAACTATTTTAGCCAACACTGCCTTCCAGCGTCAGACTGAGTAATTTCTGTGCCTCCACTGCAAATTCCATAGGTAGCTGATTCAGTACTTCACGTGCATAGCCGTTGACAATCAATGCAACAGCCTGCTCTGTATCAATTCCACGTTGATTCAGATAGAAAATCTGGTCTTCCCCAATTTTGGAGGTTGTAGCTTCATGTTCAATCGTTGCCGTGTTGTTCTTGGATTCAATATAAGGGAATGTATGTGCCCCGCATAAATCTCCAATCAACAAGGAGTCACATTGTGTAAAGTTTCTTGCGTTATCTGCTTTACTTCCAACTTGCACCAGTCCCCGGTAGCTATTCTGACCGTAACCAGCTGAAATACCTTTGGAAATGATCCGACTCTTTGTATTTTTACCCAGGTGGTAAATCTTCGTGCCCGTATCAGCAATCTGCCTGTTTTTTGTAACGGCAACAGAATAGAATTCGCCAATGGAATTATCGCCCTGAAGAATAACACTTGGATATTTCCAGGTGATGGCTGAGCCTGTTTCCACCTGCGTCCAGGAAATTTTGGAATTGGCACCGCGACAGGCGCCTCTCTTAGTGACAAAATTAAAGATTCCGCCCTTTCCGTCCTTATCCCCAGGAAACCAGTTTTGTACGGTGGAGTATTTTATCTCTGCATTTTCCATCGCAATTAATTCAACGATGGCTGCATGTAGTTGATTCTCATCTCTTTTAGGAGCCGTGCACCCTTCCAAATAACTTACATATGCACCTTCATCCGCGATAATGAGCGTCCTTTCGAACTGTCCGGTATTTTCTGTATTGATCCGGAAATAAGTCGACAGTTCCATTGGACAGCGTACGCCTTTAGGGACGTACACAAAGGATCCATCAGAAAAAGCTGCTGTATTCAGAGAAGCAAACTTATTATCAGAATAAGGGACAACGGAGCCTAAATATTTACGAACCAGTTCAGGATGCTCCTGAACCGCTTCACTGATGGAGCAGAATATAACGCCCATCTTTTTTAATTCGGCTTTAAAGGTGGTTGCAACTGAAACGCTGTCAAAGACCGCGTCCACAGCTACCTGTGGTTTCTTGCCTTCCAGCTCTTCCACACCCGCCAGTATTTTTTGTTCATTTAGCGGTATCCCCAGCTTGGCAAAAGTGGCCAGTAATTCCGGATCCACTTCATCGAGACTCCCTAATTTGTTCTTTTTCCTGGGTGCCGCATAATAGGATATCTTCTGGAAATCAATTTCAGGCATCGGGAAATTCTGCCAGTGCGGCATTTCCTGTCTCTCAAATGCAGTCAATCCCTTCAGGCGCCACTGCAGCAGCCATTCCGGTTCGTTCTTTTTTTCGGAAATAAATTTAATTACACCTTCATTTAAACCGGCCGGCAGCACATCCATCTCGATATCAGTCGAAAACCCAAATTCATATTCTTGATTGGATATCTGTTCCAGAATATCCTCATCTTTATCTTTAGTTGCCATTTCGAAAATACTAATTTTAATTTTACCACTAAACCGCGAAACTTTCACCGCAGCTGCAAGTTCTTGTGGCATTGGGATTATTGAAATACAGCCCTTTACCATTTAATCCGCCAGAATAATCCAACTCTGTTCCAAATAAGTAAAGAAGGCTTTTGCGGTCCACCAATACCGTTATATCCTTATCGGTATATTCCTGGTCATCAGGCCTTTTTGATGCATCAAACTCCAATTGATACTCCAAGCCGGAACATCCACCTCCCCGAACACCCACTCGGACAAACTTTCCTTTTTGATCAGGCTGTTCACTCAATAACTTCTCTATATAAGTTTTTGCTGCATCAGAAACGGTAATCATAACTCCTCCTTTTTTTGGCATTCTTGATCAAAAAACCACAATTCTTTGCTGTTTCGATGTGCAAAGTTACGAAGAGAAATTGATTAATTACTATAATGAATGTATTAATTTGGTAAAGTTACAGCCGTTTCGTTAAATAGATATAAAGGTCTTTTATTCTTTTTTATTAACAACTTTTAAGATTATAACACCCATCGCCTTCAGGATCAGGAGCTGTTTGTGATAAGAAAACATTCACACTATATATTAACTGAAAATCAGCTCAATGCAGCATTAACATATATTTAATCATTGGTTCTTTACTTCGGCACAATATCTGAACTATACCTCCTGATTATTAACCTATAAAAAACGTTTACTATGAAATTCAATCATCTTAGTATTGCAGCAGTAGCTTTACTTTTCGCTTCCGCTAGTTATGCACAGGATAGTATCCCACAGACGGATACTTTACCACAAACGGATACAGTTTCTGTACCTAAAGACACAGCTTCTTTGCCTCAGACAGTCTCCTTTAATGGCTTGGCAATGTTATCATCGGCAGATACCACAGATCCTCAACAGGATACAACAAGTACACCGAAGGATACTTCAAGTCTTGCATTCGTTGCTATGACAGCGAATTATCAGGATACGACTTCTGACCCTAAGGATACGACAACCACTCCGAAGGACACTTCAAGTCTTGCATTCGTCGCTATGACAGCGAATTATCAGGATACGACTTCTGACCCTAAGGATACGACAACTACGCCAAAGGATACAAGTAGCATTAATCTTGCAATGGTTCAGTTACCAGCAAATGCGTATTTCTTCCAGGATACAACTACTAATCCTAAAAAAGATACTACCGAAAAACCTACTCAAGACACCAGTAGCCTGGCCTTAGTAGCTTCCGCGGGTAATTTCTATCAGGATACAACAACACTTCCTAAAAGGGATACCACTGATCAGCCACAGAAAGATTCTGTTCCACAGACAGATTCCTCTGCATCGGTCGTTTCAGTACAGGTAAGCAATCAGCAGGCAATTAAGAATGAAAGCCCGTTGAATGCCGTTCTGTTTAAGGAACAAGCACAGGCATAAAGTTTAGTTTGCTTTCAATGCGGGGATCGGAATTTATTTCGATCCCCATTTTTATGCCCTGTTTCAAGGAATATTTTTTAGTATTTGTAATAAATTAAACTTTACAATCCTAAAGATAACTTTTACTTTTGCAGCCTATGAGTCTATATACCCAACGCGGCGTTTCTGCCCAGAAAGAAGAAGTACACCAGGCCATTCAGC
Source organism: Arachidicoccus sp. (assembly GCA_035497555.1). Classification (GTDB taxonomy): domain Bacteria; phylum Bacteroidota; class Bacteroidia; order Chitinophagales; family Chitinophagaceae; genus Arachidicoccus. The sequence goes on from DATJDF010000668.1 coordinate 4,779, forward strand.
ACTTGGATCAGGGGCTTTATCCCTATGCCTTCTGCAAGATGTATCCTGACTATTTAGGTGGCGATGATCGGTTTATCAATATGATGCATGCTGACGGTGCCGGTACCAAAAGTATTCTGGCCTATCTTTATTGGAAAGAAACCGGAGACCCTTCTGTATGGGCAGGAATAGCTCAGGATGCGGTCGCAATGAACCTGGATGATTTGCTTTGCGTTGGAGTCTATGATAATATTTTGTTTTCTTCCACCATTGACCGAAATAAAAGCCTGATTCCAGGTGAGATCCTTCAACACCTGATCCAAGGCACCCAGTCTTTTTTTGACCAGTTAAAGAAATATGGTGTAAATATCCATTTTTTAGGTGGTGAGACAGCCGACGTGGGCGATGTCGCCCGTACAATCGCTGTGAATGGTACCATGAGCGCCCGGCTTGAAAAGTCAAAGGTTATCAGTAACGAAAAAATAAGTGCAGGTAATGTTATAGTGGGTTTCGCCTCCTCCGGAAAGACGCATTATGAAAATGAATATAATAGCGGTCTCGGCAGCAACGGTTTAACAAGCGCCCGGCACGATGTATTGAATAAATATTACGCTGAAAAATATCCGGAGACTTTTGAGCCTACTTTACCTGCTGAAGTAGTGTACATCGGCTCTCAAAAAATGGCCGATCTGATCAATGTGAAGGATTTCGGTGATATATCTGCAGGGAAGCTCTTGCTCTCTCCCACCAGAACCTATGCACCACTTATGAAAATATTACTGGAACAGCAGTTTGAAGCTATTTATGGGGCCATTCATTGTAGTGGCGGTGGTCAGACCAAATGCATGAAATACCTTCCTGATAATTTTAAGATTGTTAAAGATAACCTGTTTGATGTTCCTCCCATTTTCGAGCTCATACAAAAGAATTCAGGGGCAGACGAGAAGGAAATGTACCAGGTCTTTAATATGGGTCATCGGCTGGAAATATTTACGAACGAATCTGCTGCCGCACAAATGATTCAGACAGCAGCCGCTCTTGGAATCGAAGCGAAAATAGTG
>DATJDF010000669.1:0-16974 GCA_035497555.1 Arachidicoccus sp.
CTTCAGGTCGACTTTGTATTTTCTTGCAGTAGAGCCACTGTTAAGGATTCCAACGGCATATGCATTATTTTCCAGCGGTTTTATAAAGACCTGCCAATTGTCGATATTGACTTTTCGAATAGCTTGCTTTCCGAGTCTGTCCTGATCAATGGCAATGATTGCCTTATTGGTTAGAATGCTCTTCGTAGCTTTGTTCATTTGATTAACATCACAGCTAATCATTAGAGGGGCTGCCATTAAACACCATAGGGACATTTGGGACTGGTATTCGATATCAGTACAGCCAATTCCTCCAAGGTCGCCAGAAGGCCCCTTTCTTCCATAAAGACCGACAACTAGCATGTCTGGATCATTCCAGCCGCCGGGACCGGCATAGGCCGCAAGTGCTGCATTTTTACTCGCAGCATCTAATATTCCGATTCCCCCTTTTGGTGTACCGGGCGCATCATTATCAGCTGTCCATTTATCCCTTATATCCCCATCCATTCGCCAGAGATTACCACCCACGCCTGCGCCCCATGTCCATGGCTCGCGACCGCCCCATTCACAGATTCCAAAAACAATGTCTCTGCCTGAATTTGTGAGGGCATCGGCCATTTTTTTGTATCTCTTTTTGGCGGTTTCCTGATCAGGAGGAGCGCCGCAATAATCGTATTTTAGGTAATCAATGCCCCATGAAGCGAATGTTTTTGCATCCTGCTCTTCAAAATGTAAACTAGCTGTGTACCCAGCGCAGGTCAGAGGGGCAGCGTCAGAATAGATGCCTAATTTTATTCCTTTACTATGCACATAGTCGGCCAGTGCTTTGATGCCAGAAGGGAACTTTTTCGGATCGGGAATAATATTATTGCGATTGTCCCTACCTCCTTGCCATCCGTCATCGATAAAAATATGATCATATCCAATTGCTACCAGCCCGTTTTTGACCATCGCGTCTGCAATTGACTTAACATCATTTTCGGTTATTTTATCGGCGTAGAAATTCCATGTCATATACCCCATTGGTGGAGTGGGAGATAATTTGGCACGTTGCGCATGTAAACTGAGACAAAGCAGCATGAGGGCTGCCCACATAACAAATTTAATCTTTCGCATTTTTAGAAGTAGTTTTAAATTGGAATATGGATAAAATATTATTTAATGAACACGCTTTATGTTCGACTTATTATTAATAAGGTAAAATTAATGGATAATCGGAAAGATAGCAAAAAGTAAATATAAATTATTATTTTAAAGTTTCTACTCATATAATCAGCCGAAGCATTGCCGATATAATCTGTGGTTCTTTAAAGCTGTAATCTACCTATGGTCGTGGATGCTGCCTTGGTCCCGGACTGTTTGGTTAAGCTCAGGAAATCTATGCTTTATTTCCCGGAGCTTATATACCGGGTCCAGCGATGCGCTAATCTTTAATTAAAGTGTCTCGTGCATCTTGATCTGGAACAATGAACTCGGGGCGAGTGAAGTAAATTATTTTTTAAAAAAAAGAGAAAAGACCCGTGAGGCCTTTTCTCCTGCTTGAATTGGGTTCTGTTGATATTTATTCACCTATAAGGCCACGGTTTTCTTCCATTGGTTTAATACTTGGATCGCTACCTCTGAAATCCCGATATAATTTGGCCAAATTTTCCGTATTACCTTTGGAGAGTATCAAGTCGCGGAACCGCTGCCCATTGGCTCTGGTAAGTCCTCCGTTTTCCTTAAACCACTCAAATGCATCGTCATCCAGCATCTCTGTCCATAGGTAGGCATAATATCCAGCGGCATAGCCATTGCTCCAAATATGCAGGAAGTAGGACGATCTGTAACGTGGCGGAACTTGTGGCAGATATAAGCCCGTCCGTTGCAACGCAGCTTTTTCAAAGCTGTCAACATCCTGGAGGGGCGCGGCCGGGCTTAGCTGGTGCCACTCCATATCCAGAGCAGCAGCTGCCAATAATTCCGTTAGCATATAACCCTGATTGAATGTCGCGGCTTTTTTAATTTTGTCAACTAAAGACTGCGGCATCGGTTGGCCAGTTTTGTAATGAACTGCATAATGCTTCAGTATCAAAGAATCAAGTGCCCAGTGTTCATTGAACTGTGATGGGAATTCTACAAAATCTCTGGCCACATTAGTTCCTGACAGGCTTGGATATTGCCCGTTGGCAAATAAACCATGTAATGCATGACCAAATTCGTGAAACATCGTGGTGACATCATCGAAACTGATAAGGGCAGGTTGACCAGCTGCGGGCTTTGTAAAATTGCAGACATTGTAAATGACAGGTTTTGTCCCTAATAACTTTGATTGTCCAACAAGGTTATCCATCCAGGCGCCTCCTGACTTGTTATCTCGTTTAAAATAATCACAATAAAACAGCCCGATTGTTGAATTATCCTTATCAAAGACCTCAAACACCCTGACGTCCTTCTGGTAAACAGGTAGGTCATGGCGCTCCTTGAAGGTGATTCCATATAATTGATTCGCTGCGTAGAAAACACCGTCTTCTAATACCTTATTCAACTCGAAGTAAGGTTTTATTTGTTGTTCATCCAGATCGAATTTTGCCTTTCTAACCTGGTCAGCATAAAAATCCCAATCACTGGGTTCTAAGGCGAAATTGCCATTTTGTTGGTCGATAACCTGTTGGATATCGGCTGCTTCCCGGTTTACTTTAGCAGTTGCCGCCGGAATCAGGCCTTTAAAAAATGCTTCAACCGCCTTTGGCGTTTTAGCCATTTGATCTTGCAATTTCCAGCTGGCGTAATTTGGATAGCCTAACAGTTGTGCCTTTCTTGCCCGGATCTGTGCAATATTTGCTATTGTTGCACGTGTATCATTTGAATCACTTTTTTCCGCACGATTCCAGGATAAGTCAAACAATTTTTTCCTTATAGAACGGTTGGTCAGGGATTGTAGTGCCGGTTGTTGCGTTGTGTTTTGGAGCGGAAGCAGCCATTTGCCGCTTAATTTATTGTCCTTTGCATCTTGCTGGGCTGCATCGATTTCGCCAGCTGATAAACCCGTTAGTTCATCTTTGCTATTTGCGATATATGCACCTGCCTTTGCTGCGGCCAGAAGTTGATTGGTAAATTTGGCACTGAGGGAAGCCTCCTGCTCATTTAGCTGTCGGAGCTTATTTTGATCGGTTAGGGAAAGTTTTGCTCCGGCCAACACAAATTCCTCATAATAATATTCTACCAGTTTAATGGATTCAGCATCGAGATTAGCTTTATTTCTTTGTTTGTAGACCGTTTCTATACGCTTAAACAAAGCCGGATTAAGATGGATTGCATCTTTGTGCGCTGCCTGCAGAGGTGCCATCTCCTCCTGTAACTTCTGAAGCGCAGGGTTCGTATTGGCACCAGTCAATAGATTGAAAACATAGCTGGCTCTTTCCAGTAATTGCCCGCTTTGTTCTAAAGGCACTAATGTATTGACAAATGTGGCAGAATCCGGATTGTCTGTAATTTTTTTAATTTCTTCCAGTTGCTGTTTCATACCCGCTAACATGGCAGGTTTAAAGTCACTGTCTTTGATTTTGCTAAAATCCGGTGCCTGATAGGCAAGTGTACTAGGTTTGAGAAATGGATTTTCTGCTGTCAGTGTATCTGTCAGCGACTCGTCATTTGATTGTTGTCCTGAATTACCACAGGAAGCTGCGAATATCATAGCGGCGGCTAATGAGATCATAGTTATTTTTTTCATCAAAACGTTTGATTTTGTGAGTTGGGCGTAAAATTACAACTTTTGGCACATAAAAATAACGTTTGTTTGTTTTAGGGAAGGTGGAGGCATCCTAATAACCGAACAGGTTCCTGAAAACCAGGTCAACTCCAAAATGATGCACACTTTTCGCGGGCTTGGTGCCCACCAGGTTGTTCATGTATCCGATTTCAAAATAAACAGGAACGTCTTTTGGTATAAATCGGTAGTAGAGACAAAAACGGCTGTCATCATAATAAAATCCAGTCCAATCCGGATTGTCAGGCTTATTTATTTTATCTGACTGAAACAGACTTTCGGCACTTACAATCAATACGTGGGCCTTTGAACTTGCAAGCGAAATCTCCGCTTTCGCTTTAAATCTTGCTCGTAGGGCCATTAACGCATCTGTTTGGCCAAAATCAGGCAAAAAGAACTTTCTAAATTCAGGTCGGAAATCCAGGTTCCATTTTACATTTTTATTTGTCTGGCCGTAGGCTAGTTTACCGTACACCCGAAACTCCTGCCGGATGGCAGGCTCTGCTTTGTTATGGGGCGCAATCTCCTCATATAGATTTTGCCTTCTATAACTAAGGGCCGCTGTATAGCTGAACCTATTCGATATTTTTTGTTTGTATTCTTCGTTCAGAATGAAAATGGACGGTTTCCTAAAAAGATTTGTGGCCCCAGCCGGATCGCTCATCCGTCCTATCCCAACATAGGTAATGGATCTTCTTTTATCCTGTGCATCTAATTGCTGATCCAGACCTACTGCCATCCAGCTCGCTACATGCGTATCACTTAATCCTGGTGGTGAAATTTGTGCCAATAAGTTTTTATGGAAAACCATAAAAAAAACAAAAAGAATTAAGATCCATTTTAATTGCATAAACTAATTTTTCGTGACTGCCCTGAATTTACAACGAAATAATATGATTTGTTGATCCATTCCAAATAATCAATACAGAATTCTATTTGTGTGGTTGAATTGGTTGATTTTGTAGAAGAAATTTCAAGACAAGGCGCTTGGATTCGAAGAATTGAGTTTGAACGGGCGCTATCCCTCCTTTCACTAATTTTCCTTTTAGAATGTCGAATTATAAAAATCAGCCTTAATATTTGTATTAAAAAATAAGGGATGTATTAGAATTGTGTTTTGGATCCTTCAAAAAAGACAATGAGCGGGTTAATGAATATTTTAGTAAATTTAGGAGCAAATGTTTCGTCCAACAGCTAAATATTTTTAAGTTGTCTTTTCTTCCGCTCCATAATATTAATAATCTTAGATTACAATTGACGATACCCTTGTTTTTGAGTCTTTTCTGCAACGCTGGCCACGGCCAGACCGCTGCAAAGTCAAAACTGATAACAGTTGCCACCTTTGGACATCACCGACCTATTGGCGTTACTGTCTCCCCAGTCAGCAACCGGGTTTTTGTGTCTTTTCCGCATAGCCAGCCTTTCCAGTATGCGTTGGTAGAAATTAAAAACGGGCAAGCTGAACCTTATCCGGATACCCGGTGGAATAAGTTTGTCACCTTTGCAGATAAATCCCATTTCAGTAATGTCCAGGATTTGACAACCGATGATCAGAACAATTTGTGGGTTTTAGATGCAGCCCCCGGGCGCGGGCCTGGCGGAATTGGATATTTTAAATTGCTCCGTATTAATCTGGAAAGAGATGCTGTTGAGAGAATCTATTATTTTGATGATTTGGATAAATATAAAATAGCGCTAAATGACGTTAATATAGACCATGTCAGAGGCTTGGCCTATTTATCTGATCCTGGTAGCCATGCTATTGTAGTGCTAAACCTTGCTACTGGAAAAAGCAGGATACTACTGAAGGACCATCCCGCCATGCTGGCAACCCCTGGATTGAGGTTGCATTTAGATGGTAAGGATGTCGTAGATCTTCATGACAATGCCTTTGTTTCTAATGTTAATGGAATTGCCCTGACAACCGATAAGCAGTATTTATATTTTCGGGCGATTAATCAACTTAAACTTTACCGTATAAAGACGGATTGCCTTGCGGACTCGACATTGAGCTATAGTCAGCTTTCGTCATGTATTGAAGATATGGGTGAAACGGGTATTTGTCATGGCATGATTGCAGATAAATTGGGGAATATCTACTTAAGTGCTTCACCAGATCATGCAATTAAGTTCCTTAGTCCAGATGGAAAGTTACACACACTTATCGTTGATTCTCGGATCATCTGGCCCGATTCCTTTGGAATTGGCAGTGACGGGTTCTTATACTTTTCCTGTTCACAAATCAATCGCAGTCCCGCTTTTAATGCGGGAATTGATCAAACCGATTACCCTTACCGTGTCTATAAAGTAGCCCTTCCAGAGCAATAATGCCATTGCGCGGGATGCATAATAAATTACGACTAAATAATACAACGCTAAAGTGGTAAGTGCGTGTACATGCTGTAATGACCTGTGAGCATTCCTTCAATTGTTTTTTTATAAGCCGCATTTTCGGATTTTGCAACGCCAGAGAATTCACGACCCAACATAAAATCACTGAAATAGGTCTTCCAGTCTGAATAATGCTTTTCAGCCTCTTTTAATTGATCCAGTATTAAAGATTTTCCGGTATGCGCGTTAGCATATTCTGCACCATATCCAAGTGTCACCACATATACATATAATCCTATGTTCCACGCTTTTATGCCTGCAGCAGAAAATTTATTATAATTGTCCTTTACAAATTGAAGCAGCAGTTCACTGCCTTTAGGCAAATGGTATTTTGCCAGGTCGATGCTGCCCACATTTGCCTGGGCCCCGCCATTTTCGTCGAGTGCTTTTCTGCAAAGCTCATAATGCGACTGAAAGCCACTGTCTTTTAGGTTGTTCAGAAACAAATAGAAGTCATTTTGATTATTGATCTGAAACCAGCTGGACAGCGTGTTTCTTGAATCGACTTTTTCTGAAGGAGATTGCGCAAATGGAAAAATCAGGGTCTTGCTATAGGCACTATCCAGCAGGGTTAAAAAGGGCGCTTTAGAATTGTCCAGATTTATCGTCTTTTTTATCTTGTCATAAAATGCTTCAGGACCACCATATCCATGCACAAAATAAACGCCTGCCAGCATAAACCCTTTTAATGTGTCATTGTGCACTTGGTCAGCACTGCTACCTTTAATCGCGGACGGGTCAGTTTTTTTGTCCTCTGAATTATTTTTACACCCCGTAGTACTGGCGGCAAAAACACAGATTATCAGCAAAGCGTAAAGCGTATGTCGCATTTTAGTCTATTTTTTAATTGCAGAATGTCGCAAATATCCATCATCCGTTTAATTAAAAAAATTCAAATTATGTTATTATTCTGTTTACGCCTGAGGATTGTATGAATAGGCTTCTATTTATAATTAATGGTCATTTATGATCTAAATCCCCTCATTTCAATAATTTAGGCCCGGAAAATAGTGATTTTACACGCATTTTTGGCAGGTGGCCAGCGCGACTACTCCGACGAATAAACTAGACTTAAATGGCATAAATACAATAGTTATGGTTTATTTTTGAAGCCAATTAAACCTGTTGTCATAAATGCGGAAGTTTTTATTTATATGTTGCGTGGCTGTTTTGGTTATGTTTAGTATGCAACGTTGTCAATCTACGAAAATGAGTGAAAACAAATATTATCTATTGGTTGGAACCTATACAAATGGCAATGCAAGTGAAGGTATTTATGTTTATGATTTTAATGATACCAGCGGTCATATGACAGAAGTGTTTCATACGAATCATGTAGCCAATCCTTCCTATATGGCACTCTCAGCAAATGGAGATTATCTTTACGCCGTTAATGAGAATACGGATGATAAGACCAAAGGCATGATTTCTGCCTTTGCATTTGACGATAAGTCAGGTCATCTTGATTTTCTCAATACGCAGCCGACTAATGGATCGGCTCCATGCTATGTGGCCATTGATTCTCTTGGAAAGAATGTGACTGAAGCAAATTATAATGGAGGCAACTTTTCAATTTATAAAACAGATACCAGCGGAAAATTATGGCCTGCAACACAAATTATATCCCATACTGGTTCCAGCCTGAATCCGAGAAATCAAACCCAGTCTCACGTACATTGCACCGTGTTCTCCCCTGATCAACGTTATTTATTTGTATGTGATCTTGGCAATGATACCTTATACCAATATCCATTTAAGTTAAATAATCTCTTACCGGTAGATGTTGCGGGCGCAAAAAAATACAAAATTCCCGCAGGTTACGGCCCGCGGCATATCACCTTTTCTCCTAATCAGCAATATGGCTATTTATTAAATGAACTTGATGGACAAGTCATGACATTTAAATGGGCAGGCGACTCGCTACAATATCTCCAGACCGTAGTTTCAACAACGGTACAGGACACTTCTAATGCAGATAAAGGCAGTGCGGCGATCCGCGTCTCACCGAATGGCAAATTTGTATATGCCTCCAACAGAGGTAAAGCCAACGACATAACGATATTCTCTGTTCAGAAAGACGGAACGTTGTCAGAGACCGGTCATCAGCCAACTGGCAGGCACCCCAGAGATTTTGCAATTGATCCTACCGGCAGATTTATGCTGGTAGCCAATAGGGATGATAATAATGTCAAAGTTTTTAAAATCGACGCCAAAACCGGATTACTTGAGGCCACCCAGCAAGAAATTACGCTGCCTAAGCCTGTAGCACTCTTATTTGCAGAAAAAAATAAATGAGTTTATTGAAAAAATCGTAATTTGATCTGTGTTTAAGGAGTTTATTTTATTCATTTTAAAAGCCTAAAAAAATGCTAGACGAAATTGTTAATCTGATTAAGAAAGCAACTGGTGATGCAGTACAAAGCAACCAGGATGTACCTAATGAAAAGACGGATGCGATCGCACAGGAAGCCTCACATTCTATATTAGGAGAACTGGAATCCGGCCTGAAAGGTGGCGGATTGACAAACATCCTTGGGATGCTCAGTGGCAAACAAACCGATGTTGAAGGCAACCCGGCGACCCAGCAGATGATGGGAAACCTGACTAGTAAGCTTACAGAGAAATTTGGGTTGAGTCCCGCAACCGCCGGGTCATTGGGCGCTTCTATTATTCCTTCCGTGTTGAGCAAATTGACCGGCAAAATTAATGATCCGAATGATAAAAGTATTGATTTGCAGGGAGTTCTCAGCCAATTGACCGGAGGGAAAACGGCCGGACTGGATATTAAAAGCCTGTTGGACCGCAATGGAGACGGGGAGATAAACCTGAGTGATGCCATGTCTTTATTTGGCGGAGGCGGTGCAGCTCAAAATCCCGGAGAAGAGAAAGCGGAGGGCGGTGGGATTTTGGGTAAGCTTAAAGGAATGTTTGGCGGATAATATATGATTTGATTACTTTTTAATACGGGTATAACCGGTAATTCTTTTGCTATTTTTGATAAATTGAAAGGGAATTGCCGGTTTTTTTATTTTTTTTGAAAGTATTTTTTCACAAATGAAGAATTGTTCAGGATTTTGTGGAAGTTTGTAAATTAACTTATAGCTTTAGAGCAATTATAAACATCTAATCTTAATTTGAATGGTATTGAAAAGAATCGTTTCCTCGGCCGCACTTACACTTGCAATTGCTGCAATTCTGACAAGTTGTAAAGGAGATGGAAATAAAAATAAGACGCAGCAAAAAGAGGCAAAGGATAGCGTAGCAGTCACTTTAACTCCGGGATCTGCTATCAAGTTAGACCCGGCGAAAAAATATATTTACCTGACTTGGGATGATGGTCCACAACCTCCCGGAACGATTAATTGTGAAGAAATTTTCAGGTCTGAAGGCGTGAAGGCGACCTTTTTTATGGTAGGTATGCATCAGTTCAGTGCATCAAGAGCGCGTATTGTGGATACAATCCGCAACAGCTACCCTCAGTTTCTATTAGCCAATCACAGTCATTCTCATGGGTTTAGGGATCATTACCGGGAATTTTATGCCCATCCGGATAGTGCGATGCAGGACATTTACACTGCTGAGAAAGAACTGAAAGTGCCTGTGAAGATCGTCCGTCTGCCAGGTATGAACTCATGGGTTGAAAATGGAAAAATTCAGGGACCTCATTCTTCTCTGGAAGTTTGTAAGCGTTTGGGCAGTGCCGGTTACAATGCGGTAGGATGGGATTTGGAATGGCGATTTGGTCGTAACTCCGTACCCGTTCAAGGCGCGGCACAAATGGCGCAGGAAGTAAATGACAAATTCGCAAATGGAACGACATATGCGGCAAATGCGCTTGTAATCCTGGCTCACGACAGAATGTTCCGGACACCCCAATATGCAGACAGCTTGCGGAAATTCGTCCAGATCCTTAAACAGAATCCTGAATATGTTTTTGAAACGATAGATCATTACCCACTTATCCAGAAGGGCAAATAGGATCAAAAATCATTCCTTTGATAAAAGCAGCCAAATGCTTATCCAGGTGATAAGCATTTGGCTGCTTTCCTTTATCAGGGAAAAGCGGTCTTTAGCGGCACTCTACTAAATGCGCACTGCGGGTCGTTACTTTTAACTGGTGTAATACACCGCATTTTAAGGTGACATTCTCTGGTTGATGGCCAACCGGGAAATTATAGGCCACCGGGAATGAAAAAGGTGCTACCACCTGCTCAATTATTTGCTGGATATTTTGGCCAAAAGGGCGGGATGTGTCTTTGGTGGTGGAAAAATCACCCACAATTAATCCGCCCAACTGATTAAACCAGCCGCTGCGGCGCAGTTGCTGTAACATCCGGTCCAAGGCATAGAGATATTCTCCAACATCTTCAATAAAAAGGAGTTTGTTTTTTAGATTGGGTTCGGACACAGAGCCGATACTATGGGCGAGCATGGCGAGATTCCCGCCGATTAATTCTCCTGTTGCGCTGCCCGTCCGGTTTCGAGGGTCAGCAGGTATTTTGTAATCTGATTTTCTGTCGTGTAATGCATTTTTAAGGTACTTTATATAGCTGGTATCCTGATTCGGCTGAAATGCGGTTGCCATTGGCGCATGCAGGGAAGCTACCTTGATCCTTTTGTTCAGATGCAGATGCAAAAGTGTGATATCGCTATAACCAATAATCCATTTAGGATGCTTACGGAACACTTTGAAATCTAACCGGTCAATGATGCGGCTCATACCGTATCCGCCTCTCCCACACAAAATAGCTTTGATATTTTTATCATCCAGCATCCCCTGCAGTGCTTGACAGCGCTGCTGGTCAGTCCCGGAGAAGTAATGAAAGCCACCCCCTACAGTCGGATCCACTTTGACTTTAAAGCCCCAGGTTTGGAGGGTGTCGATACAGTCCTTTGCATTTTGTAGGTCCAGGTGGCCGGAAGGACACATGATACCAATTGTGTCATTTTTTTTGAGGGCGGTGGGGACAGTAATTGCCATAATTATTAAAAAGTTGTTTCCATGAAATGATGCAAAAGTAAATAAGCTGTATGTTTCTGCTCAGATTTCTATTAACCGTGTACCCTGCCGGCTGACCTCGAGCGTATGGCGGATGCCACATTTCAAAGCAAAGTTATTGATAATATGTCCTACCGGAAAATCAAAAGTTATTGGAAAGTTTTCGGTCTTAGTCTTCTCAGATACCAAGTCATATATAGAGCGGTTTAATTCGTCGGCAGGATTGCGCTGCTGTTGGCGGACCATTGCTCCAATAATCAGGCCTTTCAGATGACTTAACTGCCCGCTGCGTTTCAGGTTCCAGAGCATGCGGTCCATATTGTAAAGGTATTCATGGGTTTCTTCCAAGAACAGGATTTTGCCAGCTGCCTGTATCCCGGAGGGTGTACCAGAGAGATTTTCAATAGTGCGTAAATTGCCACCGATGAGATCCCCTTCCACACGGCCAGTCCTATTATAGATATTATAAATAGATTTGTATTCCATCTTCCCGGTATGCATCAGCGCATCGCGAATTGAAAGGATGGTATCCTTTTGCAAAGCAGGCGCCTTTTCCCAGTCATCCGGGAAACTGTTGCACATTTTTGAATGTAATGTTGCTACATGACAATGAGTGGCAATATGGCAATGAAACACCGTAGCGTCACTGAATCCAATGACCCATTTAGGATTTGCACGCAGCCTTGAAAAGTCAATTTTGTCAATGATTCTAATAGCCCCATAACCGCCACGGGCGCATAAAATCGCTTTAATAGCTGAGTCATCCAGCATTTCCTGAAAATCTTGTACACGAAGGGCATCGGTACCGCCAAAAGTGCCGTCCCGCTGGCCAATAGTGCGACCAATTTTTACCTGTAAGCCCCAACTGTTAAGTTGTTTAATCGCAGGAAGCAGTTCATTCAGGAAGATATAGCCAGATGGGCTTGTGATCCCTATCTGATCACCCTTTTTTAAGTAGGGTGGACAGACCGTAATTTTTGCATCTGGCTCCGGGGACTGCGCTTTGGATGATCCGGCCAGAAGACTGCCGGATAAAAACGGAATAGGTAACAGCCCCGCTGTCATTTTGATAAACTTAATTCTGTCCATCCAATGAGAAGGTTTTTTTTATTCTTCGATGCTCGTAGGGTGAAGTTAACTAAAAAAATATACTGTGCAAGCAAATTGACGATCAGAGCAACCGGATTGATTATGAATCAGCTAAAGAATTACTTAGATAAAGTAGGTTTAAATAAAACAGGCAAGATGGATTTTAGGATCCGGTTTGCGCAAATTTGCGTATCTTTCAGCATCTGATAAAGTCATCCAAACGTATACAAATCGAATGAGTAAACAGGCAACGATAAAAGAAATCGCAAAGAAACTAGGCGTATCCATTTCCACCGTTTCCAGAGCGTTGCATGACCATCCCAGTATAGGACTCCGGACCAAAATGCGGGTTCAGGAGGCAGCCAAAGAATTGCATTACGAACCTAACCAGGCGGCCATCCAGTTTAAGATGGGCAAGACCTTTACATTGGGCGTCATTATACCCGAGCTTACAGAAAATTTCTTTTCAAAGGCCATCAGTGGGATAGAAGACGTTGCCTTTGAAAACAATTATAATGTACTTTTCGGGCAAAGCCATGACGATGTGGAGAAAGAAAAGGAAATTATGGCCACATTCAAAAAGAACCGGATTGACGGGTTGCTGGTTTCCCTTTCTAAGTCCACCAGAAACATTGAACACTTCCAGGGTTTAAAGAATTTCAATATTCCGGTTGTGTTTTTTGACCGGGTGCCCAAGGAGGAAGATATCTATTCGGTTTCCTGTGACCTGTTCAAAAGCTCCATAAAAATTGTTGATTACCTCTGGGATCAGGGACACCGCCATATTGCACTTTTGAAGGGCCCCCAAACTTTACAGTCCACCAATGAACGGATGCGTGGATTTATGGAAGGGTTGAGCCGCAAAAGAGCCAAAACAGACCCCTCCCTGTTTTCCTCCTCTGATCTTACCAAAAAAAGCAGTTGGGAGGCAATGAAAGATATATTGTCCCAGAAAAACAGACCAACGGCTGTTATTGCCTTCAATGACTATGTGGCTTTAGATGCTATGCAGTACGTAAAAAGATTTACTGATCTGGTCATCAATAAAGACATCTGTTTTGTCAGTTATTCAAATTTGCCCATGCGGGCTTATTTGGACACACCACCACTGGTATCCATAGAACAGTTTCCTTACGAACAGGGCCGTAAGGCAACTGAAATGCTGATGGCCATTATTGCAGGAAAACAGCTGGATGAAAAACAAATCGTATTAGACGGAGAACTAATTGCCTTCCAGGAAGAATAATCATCTTTCCAAGACTGTAAGCTTATCTGGGTATTACCTTCTGCTGAACGCTGTCCGTCGCTGAACTTATTGCGGTATTACCCATATTTACGGGTTATTCCAGAATCCTCAGCTTCGCATAATTCAGCATAATTTTCTTTTCACCATTCGTCTTAAATGCCACAGTGGCAATACGGTTGTGTACCGCACCTTCCATTTTCAATACGGTTCCAAATCCAAATTTTTGATGCTCCACCTGGTTGCCTTCTATTAAATTGCTGGTATCACTGGGGACAAAGTCAACCTGAGGTGTATGGACAACGACTTTATTTTGAACCGGCGGTTTAGAAGGTAAAACGGTTGATTTATAAGTAGGTTTTTTAGCAGGTGGGGGACCATATCTCCGGTTGGTGTCCTGGGCCCCGAATCCACTTCCGTGCACACCGCCCGCCTGACTGCTGAATCCACCGAAATTATGACTGGATGCACCTCCGGAATAGCTTTTGTCAATATAAGATTCCGGCAATTCTTCCAGGAAGCGGCTGGGATCGTTTTGCACAACATTCCCGAATCGGTACCTGCTGTTAGCGTAAGTCAGCCAAAGCTTCTCTTTTGCCCGGGTAATCGCCACATAGAACAACCTTCTTTCTTCCTCCAGTTCTTCCCGGGTATTTATGCTCATGCCACTTGGGAAAATCGTTTCCTCCACTCCGCCGACAAATACGACAGGAAACTCCAGTCCTTTTGCTGCGTGAATGGTCATTAATTTGACGACATCTGCGTCTTCTTTATCGTTATCCGCATCGGTCAATAAGGTAATTTGCTGTAGATAAATGCCGAGGGACATCGCATTTTGGATATTATTTGCATCCGTTTGTTCGAGCAGGATACCTTCCTCATCTATTTGAGCCAGGTTTTCCTGTTGGTCTGTCCATTCTTTAATAGCATTGAGTAATTCCTGGACATTTTCATAACGGGCAAGGCCCTCTGCCGTCTTATCGTTAAATAATTCTTTGACAAGGTTGGTATGTGTACCAACCTCCTTTGCGATCTCATAGGCGTTTTTGTCCTTTAGCAGTGATTGAAAATACAGCATCATGGTAACAAACTTACGGATAGCTTCCAAAGTCCCGCCTCTGATGCCGGCTTCGTTTGCCCGGGTAAGGACTTCCCAAAGGGTTATATTATGCTCGCTGGCAGTAGTAAGAAGTTTCTCCAGGGTCGTTTTGCCAATCCCCCGGATCGGATAGTTCACAATGCGCTTCAGGGCTTCTTCATCCCGGGTGTTGGCAATGACCCGCAGGTAGGCAATAAAGTCCTTGATTTCCTTGCGTTGATAGAAGCTCAGACCGCCATAAATTTTGTAGGCGACCCCGGCCCGGCGCAGATTTTCTTCATAGGCGCGGCTCTGGGCGTTGGTTCTGTAAAGGATTGCAAAGTCTGTATTATGAAAATGGTTGCGCAGTTTTTGCTCCTGGATTGTAGAAGCAACAAATTTACCTTCATCATTGTCTGTCATCGTCCTGACCATGAAGATTTTATCACCCTGCTGATTATCTGTCCATAAAGCTTTGGGGATCTGACCTTTATTGTGCTCAATGACACTATTGGCAACCTCGATAATACTTTTGGTACTCCTGTAATTCTGTTCCAGTTTTACCACTTTTACATCATCATAGTCCTTCTGAAATTGCAAAATATTCTCAATGGTGGCTCCCCGGAAGCTATAAATGCTTTGGGCATCATCACCCACAACACAAATATTTTCATGAGCTGCTGCCAGCAATTTGGTAATCTGATATTGAACTGTATTGGTATCCTGGTACTCATCAATCAGCACATATTTGAACTTATGCTGAAATTTATGGAGTACTTCCGGGAAGGTGTTGAGTAACTCATACATTTTTAGCAGAAGGTCATCAAAGTCCATTGCACCGTTCTTGAAACAGCGCTCCGCATACGATTTGTATATTTTGGCGATCGCGGGGCGGTTCGAACGTATATCCTCTTGCCCGAGATAGTAATCATCTGCATATTCAAGTGGCCCGATCAAGGAACTTTTTGCCTGAGAAATCCGACTGAGGACGATATTGGGCTTATATTGTTTCTCGTCCAGCTCCAATTCTTTGGTAACAGCCTTCAGCACACTTTTACTATCGTCAGAGTCGTAAATGGTAAAGCTGCTGGGATAGCCTAAACGGGTAGCCTCACCCCGAAGAATTCTGGCAAATACACTGTGAAATGTCCCGATATATAAATTACGAGCCTCATTATTACCCAGCATTCTTTCAATTCGCTCTTTCATTTCTGCTGCTGCCTTATTGGTAAAGGTGAGTGCCAGAATATTGAATGCGTCGACCCCTTTTGACATTAAATGTGCAATACGTGTGGTTAGCACTTTTGTTTTACCACTTCCTGCTCCAGCTACAATCATCAGCGGACCTTTTATGTGCGTAGCCGCTTCATATTGTCTATCATTCAAACCATGTAAATAATCTTGCATAAGGACTGCAAGTTACAAAATTAACCAGGGAAAAGAGGACAGAAATTGCATAGAATTGATAAGAATTCTTGCGCAGTTTAGGGGCGCCATTTTATTGAAAAAATGGCGCCCCTAAACTTGTTAAATTTATGTAGATTAAAGTTTTTTCTATCCTATAATCCGGCTGAAGTATTGACTTTTGTACTGTTGGGACGCTCAGCTGAGGAGGATTCGGTGGACGCACTGTTTTTTTTCTTCGCAAAAAATTGCATGACTGCCTTTGCGGTTCCTAAAAAACTCAGTTGACGAAGTACGGTAGCAAATCCTTTTTTGAAGCCGCCACCACTTCTTTTACCCTCAATGATGGCTGCCACTAAACCGCCTATTATGGTCTGGATCGTTGTAAAAGCTTTATCAGCCACTTTGGCTTTTTTGAAAAAAGGAGTGATGGAACCAAGAGATGCTCTTACAGCTTCTTTCGGTATTGCCTTAAAATCCTCCTTGAGTTCAGACTCTCTTGCCCGGATCCGTCTTTTAACAACCCGGATCTCCTGATCAATGTCTTCCAGACTATTCACATGGGATAGGTCTATTTTTTGATTCCGTAAATTAATCATCGTCTTCTTTTTTATCGAGGATAGTATCAATTATGCCGCTGATCACTTTACGCATTAATTTCTTTCTATATACAATTGCTAGAACAAAGGTCAGGACAAATAAAAATGTAATAATACCGAACCCGGCATAATATGAATCAAGTAAGTGTCCCAGAAAAAACCCCAGCATGATACTGATAAATAAAATTATGAAACAGGAAAGTAATGCCAAACAGGCTGCACCCACCATCTGAACAATGAGGGTTGATATCTTTCTGACCGATTTTAGTCTCAGTAATAATAGGCGATCTTCTACATAACCTTCTATCTTCTCACGGTAATCTTTAAAGAAACTATTTGATTGGTCTTCCATAAATGGTTAGGTTTTAGGAGAAAATCTCCTCTAAGTCATACAAATCCTCTTTTTTATTGCCAGTTTTGAACTCTGATATAAAGTCCCTTCCC
>DATJDF010000670.1:0-3897 GCA_035497555.1 Arachidicoccus sp.
CTTGAAGGAAGCCTGTTGCCTTCTTCAGGCGTGGATAGTACCCAATCCACCCATATTATAAGTAAACCATTTGAGTTTGGATATGCGGATAATATATCTATCGCAAAAGGGGGCGATTTGCTTGAGTTAGATAATGCCATAGATGGACAGGGAAAGCCAGTGCAGCTGGTAGGCATCGATTTTATAAAAATCCAGACAGGTGCTGTTGCAGACCTTGGTTGGGTAGGAGAATTTTCAACGGAACTCAGTAGTGTCCAGGATGCACAGATGAGCATCAAGTAAATATATGCATGACATAGGTGCCCAGTTTTGGGGGCGCCTGAAGAAATGGCCATTCGAATCAATACATAAAAAAACAAATATCATTTAAAATGAAAATTAAAAATTTACACGGGTATTATGGTGTACTGTTGTTACTAACCTGTAGTATAACCTTTTATTCCTGCAGTAAGGACGACAATAACCAGGTGCCGGAACCCGCGGGTGCTTATTCAGAGGGCTTTTTTATACTGAATGAGGGCTGGTTCCAGCATGAGCGTGGTAGCGTTAGTTTTTATGGTTACGGTCAGGATACGTTAATGACAAATATTTACGCCAAAGAAAATGGAGGAGCTGCTCCTACGACAGCTTCAGCGACCCTGGAGAATGGTTTGATCTTCCAAAACCGGCTTTATCTCATTTCCAAGGCAGGCGGTCCAATAACAATTGCCGATGCATCTACCCTGAAAGCACTTGGGACGATTACGCTTGCAGGCAGCGATTTTCGCAGTCTGGTTCCCTTAGACGATACCAAGGCCGTGGTCAGTAGTTCGGATGGTATTTATGCTGTTGATCTTAAGGCACTGACAATTGATGCCAAACCTGTACTGGCAAAAGGTGCAGTTAAAAGTATGCTGAAAGCCGGCAATTATCTTTTTGCTTCCGCAAATAGTGGAGTGGATATCATTGATCCTTCCAGCTGGAAAATTACAAAGCATTATGACGGGCCGACAGAAGGGTATGCAGAAACACCGGATGGTAATATTTATGGTGCCGGTGAAAACATGTTGGTGCGTATTGATCCAGCCAGTCTGGATACGGTGCAGATACCGTTAGCGGCACCTGTGTTGAAAAATGATTACGCCTTTAATGTGGCATCTATTGCTTCTTCTGCAAAAGAAAACGCGGTATTTTATGTAGCAGGCCCAGATTTCGCCGCGACAAAAATCTACCGGTATACGAAGGATAATGCTGCCTCCCTGGCCAGTCCATTTATTACGCTACCTGCAGGTGAACAGTTTTACCAGACAGGACTTGGTTATGATAAGCAGCATGACTGGATCGTGACTTTTTCTATTACCGGATATAACGAAACAGATAAGAATTTCCTTCGATTCTATGATGCGAAGACGGGTTCACTTGAAAAGACAATCGAGTATGGTCATCCTTATTTCCCCGCCAGCTTGGTCTTCCAGCCTTAAACCAAAAAATGTAATTTAGTAAGTTTAAATTGCAAACAAAAAGACCACCCTTCGTTAAGTCAACGAAGGGTGGTCTTTTTGCAGGACACTTGTTCTTTACTGCTATGAATTGAAAGGGGTACTGTTAATTTGGGGTTCAATTAAGGAGCTCTTCCATCTGAGCGTGCACAAAATCCATTAGTTTTTTTATATGATCCGGGGATAAGTCAAATTTCAGGCCTGCAGTTTCAAATAACTCAGGAAGCGTACGGGTGCCACCAAGACTTAAGGCCGCAACATAATTTGCCAGGGCCTCCTTAGGATTGTTTTGGTATTGCATCCAAAGACCAATCGCGCCGAGTTGTGCAATGCCGTATTCAATGTAATAAAAGGGCACTTCAAATAAATGAAGCTGTCTTTGCCAGGAAGCTTCCCGGTACTTATCAAGGCCTTCGAAATTAACCACCGAAGAAGAGAATTCTTCTAATATGCGCATCCAGTTTTCTTGTCTTTGTTCCAGTGTGTGTGCAGGGTTTTCATAAACCCAATGCTGGAATTTGTCAATAATGGCAATCCAGGGGAAGATTGTGATCACTCTTTCCAACTGGTGGATTTTCGCCCGGCGCAGTTCCTCTGTATCCGAGAAGAATACATCCCAGTGATTCATGGTGAAAAGTTCCATTGACATACTGGCAACTTCTGCGATCTCCATAGGGTATTCCTTAAAAGCACTTAACTCCAGTGGGTGCGCCAAAAAGGAGTGAACCGCATGGCCGCCTTCGTGTACAATGGTTGTAACATCACTCATCTGACCAGCTGCATTCATAAAGATAAAGGGAGCACCACTTTCACTTAATGGACAGTTATAGCCACCCGGAGCTTTCCCTTTGCGGCTATCCAGGTCAAAGTGATGGAGTTCATCCATTTTACGCAGACAGTCTGCAAAAAAAGGATCCAGTTCCTGGAAGCATTTTTCAGTTTTTTGTAGTAATTCTTTTCCACTTTTAAAAGGATGCAGCGGTTCTACATTTTTTGGTTCTGCTTCCACATCCCATGGCCGCAGTTCATCGAGCTGCAGCTTCTTTTTCTTATGTTCATTGATTTGGTTCACCAGTGGGAGCACGTGGAGTTTAACCGCTTCGTGGAATTGGAAACAGTCTTCCTTCGTGTAGTCAAAGCGACCTAATTCAGCAAATTTATAATCCCGGTAATTGTCAAAACCGGCATTTTTTGCTATTTGGTGTCGCTTACTGATGAGTTCACTGTATAACTGATTGAAAGCAGCTTTATCCTGAAATCTTCTTTCCTGGACTTTACGGTAGACTTCCTCCCTGAGGGCTCTGTCCGGGTTTTCTAAAAATTTGCCTGCCTGTTGCAGGGTATATTCCTTGCCATTTACTTCGACTGTCATTTTGCCGGCAATGGCCCCGTATTGTTGTTGTAAAACACTCAGATCTGCCTGGATGGGGATATTAGCCTCTCTGAACAGTTCAATACTGCGTTTAACACTGCGCAGGTAGGTTTTGTATTTCTGCTGATCTAGGGTCTTCAGGTATGGGTTTTCTACCAATTTTCTATTGAGCAGATCGGTATACGGCTGTAATTTAGGCTGTATTTCCATACAAAAATAATTGAATGCTTCCTCCAAATCTTTATCAGTTGTATCACAGGTCATTTTGATCTGACGCCAACAGGCGTCCTCACTGACGACTGCTTCCAATTCACTGAGGTCTTTCAACCAATTTTCGAGATCTTCCTTTGAACCAATCCTTCTGTCTGTCAGGTCTTTAAAGTAGGGTTCCAACACTGCCCAGGTCGTAACCATGAAGTTTTGCGGAATAAATTTTCTTGATAATTTTTTTATATTAGCCGTTGGCGCCATAAGGTGCGGATTTTAGTAAATTAAGTGAAATCGTTCTATAAAAATATTTGACCCATTTTAGGCCTTGATGGCCAAATTTAGTATAAAAAAAGCGGAAGTAAGCGGCTTTTAACACGCTTTTACTTCCGCCATGACCCAGATGGAAAACAGTAATGGGGTTTTATTTCTCTTCTTCTTTTTTCTTTTTCTTAGCGGCTGGGCTTTTCTTGGGCTTTTCAGCTTCCACCGCCTTTTCAGCAGCTTTTTTCGGTGTCTTTTTTTCCGTCTTTTCTTTAGCCGGGCCGTCATCACTAATTTCAGGCGTGACTGCAGCTGCGTCATTTTCCGGTGTTTCTGCACTAATCTCAAAATCGATATCGTTTGAAATCAATATGTTATACCAGCGGACCATTTTTTTCATGTCACTTGCGTAAACTCTTTCAAAATCCAATTCCGGATAGGCTTTTGAAAAATACGTTTTTACAGCCGAAAGATCTTTATAATCAGGTAAAGTCTCATTAGCGGCTTTCATAGCCTTGAAAACATCCAGCAGGTTGACATTTTCACGGATGGTATATACTTCGATACTTTCCAAAT
>DATJDF010000671.1:0-3058 GCA_035497555.1 Arachidicoccus sp.
TGCGTGATGCTTTTCCAGGCACTTCATTTGGCCCCATATGAAATCGTTAATAGTGATTATCTAAATGGTACAGCCGACAAAATTACTTGTTATGCAAACAGTAACTGCATTGAGATGCATTTTGTCCTAACAGGGAAGGCCACATTCCGTTTGGAAGATCTGGATTGGAACACAATCCAGGAAGGTCACCATAATGTACTCGCCCTTTCCAGGGTTAAAAACGAAACATACTTCAAAATTTTACCGATTTCAACCTTTGATATACATTTCACAAAGGATCAATTGCGAAGATTATGCTGCAGCTATCCACAATTGGATCCCCTATTAGAAGCATTAAATACTGGAAAATATACCTCTCTTAGTAAACTCCCTATTAAGACAACACCCATAATGTTCCATTTAATCCTCCAGATCAAGGAAATAATAATGACTGGTGAAACGGATGGAAAAAAAACAATTCAATTAATTGAACATTTAATAAGGCTGGTTATAGAGAATAAACCGTATCCTAGCAAACATATCTTTAAATACGAGGAGATCCATAAGATCTACAATGCCCATAAACAGATACCACAACATTTAGATGAAGGCGGAATAATATCCAATATAATAGAGGCAGCCACCATTAAGCCGGCCAGATTCAGAGCTGGGTTTAGACTGCTTTATGGTTGCCTGCCTAAGGATTTTTTGCGCATAAGCAGATTAGAGAAGGCTATGTGGTTGGCTATGCAGGGAAGATCTAAAACGATTAGAGATATTGCACAAATATGTGGTTATGATTCACCTGCACAACTCTCCAAAGCATTTTTTAAACATTTTGACCAAAAACTGATTGATGTCATAAGGAAGCAAAAGTAGATTATAATTAAGATTGATAATCAACGTAATATGCGATTTGTGTTTTTCTGAACACAGTTTAAAAGGTATCCCACGGATACCTTTTTGGGCACCATAGCCACAGTTCTATTTACAATTACAACCCGACCTTAGAGGTAGATTACAAATAATCCCGCGGAACTGGAGAAAATTACCTGATAATGTCCAAAGTTGGAAGGCAGTTGTTACATGAGATTTAAATAAAGCAATGACGGATGAATGCATTGTGCGCGTTACAACAAAACGATCAATTCATGCCCAAGGCGAAATGACTGATCAGTCCATGACTCTGGTGCTCGGATGCATGCTCAAATTCCATTAGTCAATAAAGATCATATTTACGATCTTATGTGACATGTTTAATAATTTTTAAATTCAAGCTCAAATGATGAAAGAACCCGAAAAAGCACTGATCTTTTTAATTGTATTCAGAAACTTCAAAAAAGAATACATACTTAGCTCCATGGATGACAATTTAGTGAATTTTGAGCCAGTAGCATTCAGCTCCCTGAATAGGGCTAAGTCCTATTACAGGAAATTGCTCAAGACTTTCTATGACCCGAACTATCTAAGATCCGTAATCGGGAGCAAAAAAGTGCCTAAAAGAGAACAGCGGCAAAACATCAACTACCTTCTTAAAAGCAGACCTGCCTGCCTGGGAATACCTAAACAGCATTATAAGGACATACTTGCTGCATGAATTTGTCGCCCTTTACCATTTCCCCTAATGAACATTTTAACCTACACGAGAGTAGTAATTTGGAAATGCGGGCAAAGACCGGATTTATTAGACAATACCGAGTCATTGATCTAGGAAAAGATGTGGATTCTCTTTTGTCTTTTTACAAGGAAGGTATTTTAGAAATTATCGGGCGTGATAATACTGCAAATCCTTAATAATTATAGTCATTGGCGATATAAATCCAGCCCCAAACAACTTTACTATTATGCAATCATTTCGCTTATTTGACGAACAGCTCCAAGAGATCACATTAGAAGAAGGCTTTCCAAAGGCTTATGAAACCAGTTTTGGGATGCCGGGAACGCTAAAACTCCATGCTTATTTTGGAAAATACCCACTTTTGTTCCAGGTAATCAAAATCGGACTTTATGAAATTGCGATCAGTGATTACCTGACACGCAAATCGAGCAAAATAACCTGTTACGCCGATGATCAATGTATTGAATTACATTTTATTCTGTCGGGAGAAGCACTTTATAATCTTAAAGAAATGGGTTGGGTGGGTGTAAAAAAAAGCAGTTATAACTTAATTGTAATGAAGGAAATAAAAAATGAAGTTTACTTTAAAAGTACGCCTTTGACCACTCTGGATATACATTTTGGAGAAAAACACTTTATTAAGCTGGTAAAGAAATATCCAGTGCTTACGCCCCTGTTAGATGCGCTCAATAAAGGTCAATGTAAAGCTTTGTTTGCCGTTCCTGCAATTACAACACCTCGCATGCTCAGTCTGATTATAAGCATCAAAGAAGCGTTGAGAAATGTAAATATGGATAAGACAGAGATCCTGGCGTCGATAGAGCAGCTGCTACTCCTTGTCTTGGAAAACCTTCCGATCAGAACAATTTACAATTATAGCTACAATGATATCGAGAAATTACGCCTGGCTCATAAACGAATCGCCGCGTATGTGGAAGAGCAGGACATTCTCAAAAACCAGGTAAGCAAAAGCGGCCTTCAACCGGAAAAATTCCGAGAGGGGTTCAGGCTTGTCTTTGGTCTGCTGCCCGGAGATTTTCTTCGCAATAAAAAACTTGAAAAAGCGCATAAGCTAGTAACAGAAGAAAGGGTCACCAGAATAGAGGACCTTGCTCAGTTATGTGGTTACCTGTCAAAATCGTACTTATCAAAGATCTATCTTAAGAAATATGGTATTAAACTTTCTGTACCCATGGAGGCAATCCGCAGAAAAAAGAGATTTACGCCTTAATTATCAAACGCATATCAATTCTCCCACTTTTTAATTGCACCTATTCAGCTTTACTAAATACGGGTAAACAGCAATGCAAATCACCTATTGATTTCTGATACATATCCGATTTTTGTATTGCTGTTTAACTCACCTCATTTAAAAGGGGAGCGCTGATTAACCTTCTCTCTGCCTTGAGAGAATGACGCTTATTGATAAGATAGGTAATAGCCCCGTAAGAACCGTCTATT
>DATJDF010000672.1:0-9675 GCA_035497555.1 Arachidicoccus sp.
TGGCCCGGGCCTTTATAAAGCCTTTCCCGAAGGCCATAAAGATGATACCCATCTGCGCACTGCCGGTGCCGAGAAAGTCGCAGGGCTATTTGTACAGTCGATACGCGCAAATCCAGATCCAAGCCTTATGCTGCTCAAAAGTCACCTTAAAGGAGAATAGTGAATTAAAAATAATGCAGACCGAGCGCTGCAAAAAAGAGTAAGGCATAAACGAGGTTTTTTAAAAAGCAAGAGGTAAAAATGATAAGTGAACGGTAAGGGGCGTATTAATATTGGTAACACCTGGTCTAAGGTTATTGAATTTGGGTGGCAATACCGGAGCCAGAGTTTGTTACAGCAGAAGCTTGCTTTTAGTCCTGGGCTGTTTAGGATCTGTGCCCGGTCATGGTAAACCGGATGAATTAAATGTAAAACAACAGTAGAATAAAAGTAAAGATTGAGTTCCTACGTTAAAATTATAATTATGCAAAAACAGGTTTTGTTACAAAGTCAGGGGATGGCTATCCGGGTTTCACCCAATATTTTTTTTGTTACCTTATTGACATTGCTGGTTATGCTGGGATGTCTCGCTCCGGCAGAGGCACAGGTTGTAGGTAAGTTTGATTTTGGGACCGGTGGCCTGGCTACCGGTTATCAGCGGGTGGATGCGACAAACATGTATAATGAGCAGTCTGGATACGGCTTTGACTATGGGACGCAGGCTGTTGCTATTAACCGTTCCTTTTATGAGGGTAAGGTGAATCCTAAGGCAAATGCACTGAACGAGGATTTCTGCACCAGCTCCGGATCTATGTTTTTTTCAATGCGTCTACCCGAAGGGACTTACCGGGTCACAGCTACACTGGGAGATCCGATCGGATCCAGTCAGACCACCATCAAGGCAGAGTCAAGGAGGCTGATGGTAAAGGAAATAAATACTGCACACGGTCAATTGACCAAGGTGAGTTTTCTGGTGCACATCTGGGACAGCGTGATTCGCCCAGGTGAGGTGGTTCATTTAAAGCCAAGGGAAATTGATAAATTGGATTGGGATAATAAACTGACATTGGAATTTGGTAACGAGAGACCTTGTCTAAGTGCACTTGTTATTGAAAAAGTAGCTCCGGAGAAAACGATTACAGTATATCTGTCCGGCAATTCTACCGTAACCGATCAACAATTAGAACCCTGGGCCTGTTGGGGTCAGATGATTCCTGCTTTCTTCGGTCCTGAAAAAGTAGCATTTGCCAATATGGCGGCCTCTGGAGAAACCTTAAGGTCTTCGGTTGGTCGAAAACGATTGGATAAAATTGCAGCTTGTCTAAAGCCCGGTGATTACCTGTTCATTGAATTTGCGCATAATGACCAGAAGAAAGGTTCTGGTGAAATTGCCTTTGGTTCCTATAATGAATATTTGCGGCGTTATATAGATACCGCACGTGCACATAAGGCCATACCAGTCTTGGTTACTTCTACCCGTAGACGCTCCTTTAATGCCCAGGGCGGATTAAACAATACGCTGGGGGATTTCCCTGCCGCGATGCGGCAGGAAGCAAAGAAGCAGGGCGTTGTTTTGCTGGATCTAAATGAGATGACTAAAACCCTGTATTTGGCACTGGGACCTGAAAGGTCAAAGATCTTATTTGTGCATTATCCTAAAGGCAGTTTCCCGGGTCAAACTAGTGACTTGGCAGACAATACCCATTTTAGCAATTTTGGGGGATATGAGCTGGCCAAATGCCTGGTAACAGCCATTCGGGCAAAAATAAAGCCGCTCGCAGCGTTCATCTTACCCGGCACTGAAAATTTTGATCCGGCGAAGCCGGATGATTATGCGCACTGGGATTTACCTTTTTCCCCTATGTTCACCAATATAAAACCCTATGGAAATTAGGTGATAACATTATTATTCTTACTTGAAATTGAATTTATATATTTAAAACCTGCTGTTATAAATAAATACTCAATTAAAAGTTATGAAAAAATTTGCAGCAATTGGTTTAATGGCATGTATTAGTCTTATCGGCTCTATTAAGCTGAAAGCACAGCGCCAAATAGAAAGACTGGATCGCGGTATTGTTGCGCTCGGTGTAAAAGGTAACCATACTTTTATTAGCTGGCGTCTATTGGCCACAGATGATCCGGGGACAGCGTTTAATATTTATCGGCAGAACCATGCTGGCAAATGGTTGAAACTAAATAAGTCGACCATAAAGAAATCTACCAATTTTATTGATAGTCTCTCAAGTGCGACTGCCATGTCCAAATATGGTATTCGGGCGGTGGTAAACGGCAAAGAAAAAGAGATGGAGACTTCCGCAGTAGGGCAAGGCGGTCCGTGGAAGGATGGGTATTTGACCATACCTTTAAAAACCCCCGAAGGCTATACCCCCAACGACGTATCAGTAGGAGATCTGGATGGGGACGGTAAGTATGAGCTGATTGTTCATATGACCAGCCGCGGTCGGGATAATTCCCATGCAGGAATGAGTGATCCCCCCATCCTTGATGCTTACCGGATGGATGGTACTTTTCTTTGGCGGATTAATCTCGGCCATAATATCAGGGAAGGTGCGCATTATACGCAATTTATGGTGTATGATCTGGATGGGGACGGTAGCGCAGAGCTGGCCTGTAAAACAGCAGATGGCACAATTGATGGAACAGGCAAAGTCATAGGTGACTCTTCCAAACATTATGTGAACAGCCAGGGGCGCATTCTTGATGGCCCCGAATACCTCACCATATTTGATGGTCGGACGGGAGCTGCACGCTCCACAGTGGACTATATACCAGGCAGAGGAGATATCAGTGCCTGGGGCGGTAAAGGCGGAAATGGCGGTAACGACAGTTACGGTAACCGCGCCAATAGGTTTCTTGCCTGTATTGCTTATTTAGACGGGGTTCACCCTTCACTTGTGATGTGTCGTGGGTATTATGGACGGACAGTGTTGGCTGCATGGGATTTCCGGAGTGGCAAGCTCACATCCAGGTGGGTATTTGACACCAAAGACGGCGCAAATCCCTTTTCGGGACAGGGGAATCATAATCTTACTGTGGCAGATGTAGATCGTGACGGCAAAGATGAAATCGTATATGGATCGATGTGCGTGGATGATAATGGCAAGGGGTTATATACAACAGGACTCCGGCATGGAGATGCTGTCCATGTAAGCGATCTGGATCCGACCAGACCCGGCCTGGAAGTTTTTGGCATACATGAGATTGAAGAAAAGACAACTGGACCCGGAATGGCAATGTACGACGCTGCTACCGGGAAAATTCTGTGGACCGCTGATCAGAACCACGATGTAGGCCGCGGTCTGTCGGCAGACATTGATCCGCGCTATGCCGGAACGGAGCAGTGGGGTGGGGAAGAAGGCCTGCTGGATGCGAAGGGTAATCATATAGGTAAAGCTCCCCGGTCCAATAATTTTGCAATTTGGTGGGACGGGGATTTATTAAGAGAGCTATTAAATGGCAACCGGATTACCAAATGGGACTGGAAAGCAGGGGTGGAAATCCCATTACTCACTGCAGAGGGTTGTTTGTCAAACAATGGTTCGAAATCTACCCCTGCACTCAGTGCGGATTTATTTGGAGACTGGCGGGAAGAAGTCATATTCAGAACAAAGGATAACCAGGCACTACGGATCTATACCACCAACATTTTGACAGACCACCGGTTTACCACCTTAATGCAGAACCCGCAGTACCGGCTGAGTATTGCCTGGCAGAACGTCGGTTATAATCAACCGCCCTACACAGATTTTTTTCTAGGGGCAAATATGAAGTCACCAAAACCGCAGTCCATTACTGTACTTCCAAAATTTAAAAAATAATTAGAATGACACAATTTTCCAGAAGAAACTTATTAAAGTTAATGGGGGCAACTGCGCCTGCACTACTCCTGCCAAAGGCTATATTAAGGGCCCAAAAGTCAGCTGCCGGTGGTATGGATTTGGATACAATTGAAGATTTAAAAGCATTTGCGTTTGATGAAAAAAGCCCGAGGAAGAAATTTAATTTTAATCTGGACTGGAAAGTGGCAACCGGAGGGCAGCAAGGCGCAGAGGAGCCTGCTTTTAACGATAGGGACTGGAAACTAGTTTCATTGCCCTACGCCTGGAATGAAGATGACGCATTTAAAAAAGACATTCATGACCTTTCTGTGGGTATCGCCTGGTACCGAAAAAGTTTTAAGTTACCTGAGTCGGCCAGAGGGATGAAAATAATAATGGAATGCGAAGGTATCCGCCATGCTGGTACTTTTTACCTGAATGGGAAAAAAGTCGGGCTCAGCGAAAATGGTATTATGGCCTTCGGATTTGATCTGACGCCATATATACATTTTGGAGGGACAGAAAATATACTGGCGGCAAGGATTGATAATAGCTGGGATTACCGGGAAGTGGCTACTAATAGTAAGTATCAGTGGAATGATCGGAACTTTTATGCCAATTACGGAGGGATCAATAAAAACGTATATCTGCATGTATTACCTACTTTGTACCAGACCCTGCCGCTACTGGAGAATCTGGGTACGACAGGTGTCTATGTTTACGCTACTGACTACGCGGTTGCTAAAAAGCAGGCTATTTTACATATACAGTCTGAAGTAAAAAACGAATCCTCAGCATCGCAAAAGGTACAGTTGGAAGTAACGGTAAAGGACATGGAAGGAAAATTGTGTGGGAGGTTTAGCGGTGAAACAAAAGAAATTGCTTCCGGTAAGTCGGCTGATCTGAAAGCTGAAAATCTTATGAAAGACCTTCATTTCTGGAGTTGGGGTTACGGTTATCTTTATGAGGTAGAGACTAGTTTATTGGTAAACGACAAAAAAGTTGATGCGGTAAATACAATTACCGGTTTTCGGAAAACCGCCTTTGAAAAAGGAATGGTTTATCTTAACGATCGGGTTATCCAGATGCATGGTTATGCGCAACGCACCACCAATGAATGGCCAGGTATCGGAAACAGTGTGCCCGCCTGGCTGAGCGATTACAGCAACGGACTGATGGTTCAGGGAAATGCCAATCTGGTTCGGTGGATGCATGTTACACCCTGGAAGCAGGATGTAGAGAGTTGTGACCGGGTAGGTCTCATTCAGGCGATGCCTGCGGGAGATTCTGAGGGCGATGTCACCGGTACGAGATGGGATCAGCGCAAAGCGGTGATGTCACAGGCGATCGTCTATAACCGCAATAATCCCAGTATTCTATTTTATGAATGTGGCAATCATGGGATATCCAGAGCGCATATGCTGGAAATGAAAGCCATAAGGGATCAATATGATCCAAACGGTGGCAGGGCAATTGGTTCCAGAGAAATGCTGGATATCCCCGAGGCGGAATATGGCGGCGAAATGCTTTATATCAATAAAAGCAGCACGAAACCTTTATGGGCAATGGAGTATTCCCGGGATGAAGGATTGCGCAAGTACTGGGATGATTACACACCACCATTTCACAAAGATGGTGACGGTCCCTTATATAAAAATGAACCTGCCCAAACCTATAACCGCAATATGGATACACATGCCATCGAGAACGTCGTTCGCTGGCATGAATACTGGGACGGCCGACCGGGCACTGGTGACAGAGTCAGTTCAGGCGGTGTAAACATTGTATTCTCGGACAGCAATACACATCACAGGGGCGAAAGCAATTACAGAACAAGTGGGGAGGTAGATGCTATGCGTATTAAAAAGCAGAATTATTATGCCAACCAGGTTATATGGAATGGATGGGTGGATATACCTTCAACAGGTATCCATATAATCGGACATTGGAACTATACAGATAAAGTGACAAAGGATATCTACGTTGTAAGTACGGCGGACAAAGTAATTTTGCTGCTTAACGGCAAACAGATAGGTGGCAAAAATCTAAGTGGAGAAAGGTCAGATGAATTCCTGTTCAAATTTGCCGGGGTGCATTGGCAGCCTGGAGAATTGACTGCAAAAGGGTTTGATAGCAAAGGCAAGGTCGCTTGTACGCATACGCTTACTACAACCGGTACACCGGTTGCATTAAGATTAAAAGTAATGCAGGCCCCTGGCGGTCTGCAGGCAGACGGGCATGATCTGGCCATGGTCGAAGTGGAGGTCGTTGATAAAGAGGGTCGGCGCTGCCCTACTGCACTGAATATGATTAATTTTGATGTGCAGGGTCCTGCTACCTGGAAAGGTGGAATTGCAGTTGGACCGGGTAATTATATTGGAGCCACCTCCCTGCCGGTAGAAGGGGGTGTCAACCGGGTATTTATCCGGGCAGGAAGATCCGCTGGCCGAATCACTGTTCAGGCAAAATCAGAAGGATTGAAAGAAGCAACCTTAACGGTGAAATCACAGGCAGTCGAGGCTTTAGATGGTCTGGCATTAAAGTTACCGGCTGCGGCACTTAATGGAAAACTGACCAGAGGCCCGGGACCGGATGGCCCTACTTATACGGTCAAGAGAAATGCCCAGAAAATCATAGCAGTGACCGCCGGTGCAAATACTGAATCAGCGAAAAACAGTTACGATGATAATGAAAGAACCGCCTGGGAAAATGACGGACTGCTCAGTACTGCCTGGATTGAATATACACTTGAAAGGCCTGCATCCATAGATGAAGTGGTGCTCAAGCTAAACGGATTCAGGACGAAGATTTATCCTTTACGTATTACAGTCGATGGAAAAACTGTTTTTGACGGGAAGACTGGGCAAAATCTAGGTTATTTTACCGCTGTCTGTAAGTCGGTAAAAGGCGCTAAAGTGCGCATACAACTGGCGGCGAATTTGCAAAATTCAGGTGATTTTATGGGCGAGGAAATGGGTGGAAAAAAACTAGGCGACGGTGTCGCTTCAAAAAGTGGAAATGAAAATGCAAAAGGGCGGCTAAGCATCATTGAGGCGGAAATTTATGAAATGGTTAAATAGAAAAAATTGAAAAAGGGTTGCAGTCTGTTCATAACAAGTATTATTTGTTTTATGAACAGACTCCCTCCATGTCCGCATAGATAACTTTTCCCATTGTAAATTTGGGTAGAAGATAAAAACTGTATTTATTTTTCTGATTAGAAATTTTACCAAAATGAAACAGATAAAAATATTGATTGTTCTTTTTATGCTGGGCGCATGTATCCCAGGATTTGCCTATGTATATATCCCCGATGTTCTGTCTGATGGGATGGTATTGCAGCAGGGTGCTGCAGTACCGATCTGGGGCAAGGCACTTCCCAGGGAAGCTGTTACTGTCCATTTTCAGGGGCAGGAGAAAAGTACAGTAGCGGACGCTAGTGGCAAATGGATGATCTTTCTGGAAGGATTAACTGCAGATGGCGTAGGGAAGGATCTGGAAATTACGGGTATAAATAGAATAACCATCCACAATGTATTTGTGGGGGAAGTGTGGCTTTGTGCGGGGCAGTCTAATATGCAGCGGTTGCTGTCTGAGACGAATAAGGGTGATTCTGTTATAGCCACTGCGACAAATCCGATGCTGCATTTGTTTAACGTAAGCAGAGATAATTCATTTGGCCATAAGCAGGGAGCTATAGGCAGCTGGGCGTCCTGTACACCGGAATCTGTGAAGGAATTTTCTGCCGCAGCTTACTATTTTGGGATGGCCTTACAAAAAAAGCTTGGTGTACCTGTAGGCATCATCAACAGTTCCTTTGGCGGCTCACAGGCGGAGGCCTGGACACCTATAACGTACTTGCAGACACCTGAACTATTTCCCTGCCTGCAGCGGGATACACTATTAAGTAGTCAGCGGGCAGCTGTGCAGGCTAAGTTTGCACTTGCCATGGGCGAATGGAAAAAAAGTGTTGCAAAAAGTAAACTGGATGGGGAAAAGCCTAAAAGGGCGCCCAGTCAGCCTGAAGCTTTGCGTGAATACCGGCCAGCTGCTTCCATTTATGACCATATGATAGCACCTCTTATGCCTTATGGCATAAAAGGTGCATTTTGGTATCAAGGAGAAAGTAATGAATCAAGGGCAGAACAGTATGGCTACCTTTTACCCGTCATGATCCGTTCCTGGCGTGACGGCTGGCATCAGGGAAATTTCCCCTTTGGTATTATACAATTACCCAACTATAGAAGTATAGAGAAGTTGCCGGTGGACCAGCCCTGGAGTCATATACGGGAAGCACAGCGTATCACAGCAGATACGGTGGCGAATACAGGACTAATCGTTACGATTGACATCGGGGAGGCCCGCGATATTCATCCGAAAGATAAGCTTTCTGTTGGGTTGCGTATGTATCAGTGGGCGCTGGGTGCAATATATAAATTACCAGTTTTGCCCTCAGGCCCATTACTGGAAAGCGCTAAACCTAATGCCAAGGGCAATAAAATGGTCGTAACTTTTAAATCAGTAGGAACCGGACTTGAAACCCGTGACCATCAGGCACCGCATAGCTTTGCTATTGCGGGTGCAGATCAAAAATGGCATTGGGCAGAAGCTAAGCTTACAGCTAAAGATCAGATTACCGTCTGGAGTAAGAAGGTGCCAAAGCCGGTAGCGGTCCGCTACGCTTTTAATAATAATCCTGAAAATCCTAATCTTACTAATAATTCGGGTTTACCTGCTTCTCCTTTCAGAACAGATAACTGGCCCGGCCCAACCCATGGGCAGCGTTAAGAGAGATAAGAAAATTAATAAACTGTTTTAAGCGTACTGCTATTTTATGGGTGCTAAGGCATTGCTCGTACCCCGAATGTTTAAGGGTACTGGCAGACTATAAGGTGAATTGTAATTTGATTCACTGGACACCGAATGCGCTTTTTCCATTTGGAAATCGACCATGAGCTGATCGATTGTCACGCCTGGATCCAGTGGATAAAGACGGATTTTGTGTGTACCAGTTTTCTGAAAATTGTGTTGCATCTCCAAAATAGCCAGGTTACGGAGGATATTGTGCTTCCAGGTTTCATTTCTACCGACTGTCTGGTAAAATGTATTTGTCAAACGTGGTTAAATAGAACATTCATGTTTCTTTTAAATAATTTTGTATAAGATATGTCTTCCCTACACGACGTCTTCCATAAACGGCTAAAAGCTCAGCTTTTTTTGATTTTAATAAATCTTTCAATTCTTGTTTTTCTTCTTCCCGGCCTATTAGGATATCCATATAAGAACTAGTTTAAGGAATGTAAATACAGTTTTGGTGACTTATAAAAAATTATAGCTCGCCAAAATGCAATTATTGCCTCTTATTTCTACATAAATAATGTATTTGATTATGTGTAATCGATTCTAATTTCTTTATTTATGCTATTTAAGAAAGATTTGTCTATTTTTTGCTTGAATAATATTTTAAAAAAAATTCGTATTTACTTAGGTAAGATGTGTCTGTTTCGAGGCGTAGCTTTAGAGACCCGGTTATTTTATTTTGAATTTTTGATGTTCGTTCAATATCTGAGATAAACCGGTTTTGGCGAGGTATAATTTATTATAGCTCGCCAAAATAGATAAGAAAACTGTTTTAAGCGTACTGCTATTTTATGGGTGCTAGGGCATTGCTCGTACCCGGAACGTTTAAGGGTACTGGCAGACTATAAGGTGAATTATAATTTGATCCACTGGACCCCGAATGCGCTTTTTCCATTTGGAAATCAACCATGAGCTGGTCGATTGTCACGCCTGGATCCAGTGGATAAAGACGGATTTTGTGTGTACCAGTTTTCTGAAAATTGTGTTGCATCTC
>DATJDF010000673.1:0-4764 GCA_035497555.1 Arachidicoccus sp.
TCAAAGAGAACCTGGTGCCGCTTGAAAAAAGTGGCCAACTCAAATTTCTGGATATTAAAGGTCATGGCGATCAGCTCTGGGATAAAGGAATACTACCTTTTACAGAACATATTTCCTTTCGGGTCGTTGGCGGTCATACCAGGGGTATGATGATACCCTATATTAAAGCAGGCGATCAGACATTGGTGTATATTGCTGATCTGATACCTACAACGGCGCATTTTCCGACACCCTATATTGCAAGTTTCGATGTCTTCCCTTTGCTGGCTATGGAGGAGAAAACTGCATTTCTAGCTGAAGCAATTGATAATAAATATATAATATTTTTTGAGCATGATGCTCATACTCAGTGTTGTACGGTCAAGAGGAATGAAAAGGGTAGGGTTATTGCTGACGAATCTTTTAGTTTGGCTGAGTGGACGGCTGACCGCTAGTGGAGCCAGGATGAAAATAAATTTAATGCCTTAAAAATTATTATGAAGATTATTCTTATACCGTTATGCCTAATGCTGATGCTCAGTGTGAGCTGTTCCAGAGGCAGTGTACCGGGGCGTATTGATAAATTGAAAGCAGAGCGGGAAATGGCCATAGGGACTGAGAATAAGCCTGTTGAATTAGGAAAAAAAAGTAAACGTAAAAAGCCTTCTAAAAAGCATGCTTCGAGTGGACCTTCCGATGAAAACAATAAAACCCTTCCTCAACCTGTCAGAAATGATGGACTATATTTAGACACCGCTTTTGCCAACCAGACCTATCGCAAGCTGACCATGGATTATGCAGATACATTGTTGGCACCACCAAGTCAGAATATTAAGGATTTGAATTATTCGAGTGATTTTGTCGGAACGACTAATTTTAACCTGCGTAAGCCGCAGTATGTTATTATTCACCACACTGCTCAAAACTCTGTTGATCAGACACTTAGGACATTCACGCTTGAAAGGACTGAAGTTAGTGCCCATTATGTAATTGGCCGAGACGGGAAAGTCAATCATATGCTGAATGACTACTTACGGGCATGGCAAGCTGGCAAAGGCAAATGGAACAGTATAACCGATATGAACTCCTGTTCAATCGGAATTGAACTGGATAATGATGGTTTTTTACCCTTCACAGATGATCAAATTGAGAGTCTTATAAAGGTATTACGGGGCTTAAAAGAAAGATTTGATATTCCTACGGCCAATTTTATTGGTCACGGAGATTATTCTCCTGGTCGCAAGAATGACCCCAATGTGCATTTCCCCTGGAAACTGCTCGCTCAAAATGGTTTTGGTTATTGGTGGGATGATACAACGAAGGTGCAGGTTCCCCCGGATTTCAACGAATACCTTGCCCTACGGATTATTGGCTATGACGTATCTGACGTGAGCAAAGCTATTATAGCCTTCAGGCGGCACTTTTGCGGTGTAGAATCCAAAGAAAAAGTGCTTTCCCCTGAAGAACGAAAGGTATTGTACAGCCTTTATACAAAATACATGTGAGGATTATAAAATCAATTTTCTGCTTAAAATAGGGGTAAAGTGATTGTAATGGGACTTATGTATAATAAGGCGTCCCTTAGACGATCCACAAAAGTTTTAAAAATCAAAGGTTAAACAAGTTGTTAAGTAGCTTACATTTGGTGCTGGTTTGTCATAACTGGATTATTTTTGAACGCTAAGAAAATGAAAGGCTACCTGATAATTATATATTGTGATTTAGGAATTGGACATGTATATGGCTTTTATTAATAAGTAGATTTCATCAAGATCGGCTAAGTGAGCCAATTGCAGGCGATGCCCATATACCTGCGATGAATACAAGGTGGGTAAATATGCTTTATGGCAAAAATTAAGAAAGCCTTTTTTTGTAACAATTGTGGATATGAAAGCGCAAAGTGGCTAGGTAAATGCCCCAGTTGTAATAGCTGGAATACCTTTGTAGAGGAAATTATCCAAAAAGGAGATCATTCGACACCTGCTGTCTGGTCGGATTATCATGAAGAGGCCCCAGGTAGTAACGCCGCAAAAAAGCAGTCCCGGATTGTAACCCTGGAAGAGGTCAATACCGAAAAGGAAACCCGTATTCTCACTAAGGATGTAGAAATTAACCGGGTACTGGGCGGGGGGATTGTGCCGGGGAGCATTGTACTGGTGGCCGGAGAACCTGGGATTGGTAAAAGCACACTTTTTTTACAAGCCGGCCTGGAACTAACCGGGTTACGCGTACTATATATAAGTGGCGAGGAAAGCGAACAGCAGATTAAGATGAGAGCTGACCGCCTGAATCTAAGTAACGACCAATTCTATCTATTGACAGAAACCGTCACACAGACCATATTCAAAGAGATCCGCAAATTAAGGCCGCAGGTCATTATTGTTGATTCCATTCAGACCTTGCAATCTAACATTATCGAATCCTCACCCGGAAGCGTATCTCAGATCCGGGAATGTGCTGCTGAGTTTCAGCGGTTCGCAAAAGAGACAAATACCCCTGTTTTTCTGATTGGCCATATAACCAAAGACGGCAATATAGCTGGACCTAAAATTCTGGAACATATGGTTGATACTGTCCTTCAATTTGAAGGAGATCGCCATTATGCCTACCGGATACTCAGAACCCTGAAAAACCGTTTTGGCAGTACAGCCGAGCTGGGTATTTATGAAATGATCAGCACGGGCATGCGTGCAGTAAGCAATCCCTCAGAAATACTGATATCCCAAAAAACAGAACAGCTTAGCGGCAGTGCCATTGCTGCCAGCATGGAAGGGATGCGCCCATTACTCATGGAGGTTCAGGCGTTGGTGACTCAGAGTGTTTATGGTACGCCCCAAAGAACGGTCAGTGGTTTTGATCTCAGAAGATTACAGTTGTTACTGGCAGTGCTCGAAAAAAGAGGGGGTTTTCAGTTCGGGATGAAGGATGTATTTGTTAACATAGCCGGTGGTCTGAAAGTGGAAGACCCTTCAATTGATCTGGCCGTGATTGCTGCTTTATTATCCTCCTTTGAGGATGTACCGCTACCACAGACCGTCTGTTTTGCGGGAGAGGTAGGCCTGAATGGAGAAATAAGGGCCGTCAACCGCATAGAACAAAGAGTCGCTGAGGCTGAGAAACTAGGTTTTGAAAAGATCATTGTATCTCGGTACAATAAGAAAGGTTTTGCCGGTAATGTCCAGCAAATTGAGGTCGTTCAGCTTGGAAAAGTCGAAGAATTGTATCAGCTCCTTTTTACACAATAATTAATATAAATTAAAAACTTATAGTACTTTAGCTCCTCATTATACAAAAAACTTAAACAATATTCATGCAATCCAACCAATCCGTGCAAAAAACACAATGGGGGCAATTTGGGACCCTTGTCATTGTATTTTTCTTCTGGGGCTTTGTGGCCGCCAGTAATGATATCCTGATTCCTGTTTTTAAGGAAAACTTACATTTGTCTCAGGCTTTTAGTCAGCTTGTTTCCTTTGCTTTTTATACTGCCTACACGGTTGGTTCCATTATTTTTATGGTGATCAGTGAAATGCGGAGAAAAGATTTATTACAGCAAATGGGGTATAAGAACGGTATTTCCGTTGGACTGATCATCTCGGCATTAGGCACCTTGTTGTTTTATCCGGCGGCCGAAACGTCTTCATTTGGCCTCTTTATATCCGGATTATTCATCGTTGGCCTTGGATTTGCCCTTCAACAAATTGCGGCCAATCCCCTGGCTGTTATAATGGGTGACCCAAAAACAGGCGCACAGCGTTTAAGTTTAGCGGGTGGTATTAACAATTTCGGAACGACAATCGGACCCTTGATTGTCAGTTTTGCTATATTTGGTTCTGTGACGGGAGACCATTCTCATGCCAGTATCAGCAGTATTAAAACGCCTTATCTCGTACTGGGTGCAGCCTTTTTAGTGGTTGCCTTAATCTTCAAATTTTCCAATGTTCCCAATAAAATTAATTTAGAGGAGGTTGCCGAAGAAGAGGCAGCGGATGATACAAAACTGCTGCATAGAGAAAGCGTTTTCAAATATCCGCAGTTGATTTTGGGGATGATTGCCCTCTTTTTATATGTTGGGGTAGAAGTCTCGACGGCCTCCAATCTCCCTGAATTTATGAAAGAGCATTTAGGTACCGCAACAGAAAATATTGCACCCTATGTGTCCTTATACTGGGCGAGTTTAATGATTGGTCGCTGGACCAATTCAATTGGTGCTTTCGATATTTCTAAGGGCTTCAAAGGAGTGCTTCGTTTCCTGATGCCTTATATTGCTTTTGGCGTATTCCTGATTGTCAATAAAATTGCCCAACACGACGTTACTCCCTTTTATATTTATGTAATTATCATCCTGGGTCTGATTATCTGCGATTATCTAAGTAAAGGAAATCCGGCACGACAGTTGTTGATTTTCAGCACAATGGGTATCATCGCGCTGCTAATTGGTATTTTTGCAGATGGAATGGTCAGCGTCTATGCCTTTATCAGCGTCGGCTTATTCTGTTCCACATTATGGCCTTGCATATTCACACTGGGGATTGCCGGTCTTGGCAAATACACCAATAAGGGGTCCAGTATGTTGATTATGATGATTATGGGCGGTGGCGTTATGAGTGTTTTCCAGGGTTTACTGGCCTCTCCGGATCTATTAGGCATCCAGTTCAGTTATTTCGTCCCTGTCGCCTGCTTCCTTTATTTGGCGTTTTATGCCTGGAAGGTTAAAAAAATATTAGCAAGTCAGGGGATCGATTATGATGTAAAAGTCAGCGGTGGGCATTAACTTTGCACCGG